>JBPCMC010000071.1:0-7288 GCA_051002645.1 Thermomicrobiales bacterium | reverse complement strand
CGACGCCGCCGTAATGACCGCCGCTCAATGCGCTCGACAGCGCGCTCCCCTGCTGGTGGAACGAATCCCAGGCGGTGGCGAGGATGCGCGGCACATTCTTCAGCATCTCGAAGAGCAGGAAGGCGAGGATCGGGATGGTGACGATGATATAGAGCGCGAAGAGGACCTTCACCCATCGCTTGAACTCCGGCAGTTTCTCGTCCCCTTCCTTCTTCTTGATCGGCAGTACACTACGGAGGAAGGGCCCCATGTACGAGAAGAAGTCCGGGATGCCGGTGATGTCCGCGAGCGTCCAGTAGCCGTCCAGACGCACGAAGGGCAGACACTGATGGATGATGTCGACATCAATGAGCAGCACGCCCAACAAGAGGAATGATTGCCCGGTCAGCGCGTAGAGCCCGACGAGACCGAGGCAGAAAATCAGATTGAAATAGAAGCCACCCAGATCGGTGCGCACGCGCGCCCAGCGGCCAAGCCGGTAATTGTCCGTCACATCGGTATAAAAGGCGGGATAGACGAGGTAGAACCCCATCCCCATGCCGCGCACCTCGCCGCCGCCGTATTCGAGCGCGGCGGCATGGCCGAACTCGTGCCAGGCGGTGCCGACGACGATGACACCTAACAAGACGAGCGTCAGCCACGGCTTGTAGACGGCCTCGTGGATGCTACTCGCGATGCCATGCACGAAAAAGAGCCACCCTTGCGCCGCGAAACAGACGAGCAGCATGGCGAGCAGGATCGGCGGGAAGAAGAGAATCTTGAGGAGCTTCGTCGCCGGGGTGATCAACCCGCGCGGCAGAACCTTCGTCTTCATGTTGATCTTCAGCGGCGAGCGGGCGATGCCCTCCCCCGCCGCGTCCGTGCCCGCGACCTTCCCGTCCGCGCCGACGACGACGCCGAGCGGGATCAGTTTGCTGCCGATCAACTGCCGCACATTGTCCGCCGTGACATCCCGATCAATCGCCTCGGACATGCGCGTCGCGATCTCATCGACCGGGCGCTGACCGTCGATCTGCTCGGCGACGTGGTAGAGGAGTTCGGTCAAGTGGATGAACTGGCCGTCCCGCTGCACCATCCACTGCGGCTCGGCGAAGCCGCTCTCCTCCATCTCGCCGCTCATCACGATATTCGGGGCGAGCGCGGGAGGATCGGGGATGTCCGCTGTAGGCGGCGTGGCTCCTGCTGCGGGGCGGTTATCGTCCGGCGCGGGCTGCCCATCCGGGGAAGCGCCAGGGGTGCGTTGCGGGGAGGCTGGCGGCGAGGTTGCTACCGCGTCATGGCGCGTGATCGGGGGCATTGCTGCGCTCCTCATAATCAGGGTTGCACGACGCGGGTGAAACAGACCGACCCGCGCTCGACATGTATCGCTTCACGCAAAGGGGCTACTCAGGGCTGCCCACACGGGCTCAGGAAACGGCGGGCGGCGTCGGCCCTGGATCGACGTGCGGGGTGGGATCGGTGGCGATGGGGGGCTGCATGGAAGGGTCCATCGGCAGCGCGGCGCCGGGGTTGATGATGGACATTTCCTCGCGGTCGGGGAGGAAGTTGCCCTGCTGCGCCGCGAGTTCTTCCGTCGTCAACTCTTGCTTCTTCTCGTTCGGCATCGTGCCATTCCTCCTCGCGGTCGCTCGCTTCGGGAGATTCGCGAGCGAGGCGGCGACACCCATTGGGCGCGCCGCCTCCTCGTGTATTTAGGTTGTGGACTGATCGATCGGCGTCTGCTGCAACGCATTCGCCTCGGCAGTCGACCCGTCGGAGAGCACGTTCGCGGCTACCGCAGCGTTCACCGGCACGGCGAGGTTCGCATTGATGAGCGACATCTCCTCGCGGTCGGGCAACTGCTCGCCACCCTGATTCTCGATCTCGTCCGCAGTCAGTTCTTTCTTCTGCTCGTTCGCCATTTGCGGATTTCCTTTCACTTCGCACTACGCATTGCGGCGGCCATTCGGTCGCCGCACCCGATGCGGTCGAGACGATTACGTGGTGCTCTGGTCGATCGGAGCGGTCTGCGTGGCGTTCGCCGTCGCGGTGGAGTTGTCGGAGAGGACATTGAGCGCCGCCGCCAGGTTGATCGGCGCCGCGACGTTCGCGTTCACCAGCGACATCTCCTCGCGGTCAGGGAGCTGCTCGCCACCCTGCGCTTCGATCTCTTCCGGGGTCAGTTCCTTCTGCTCTTTCTCCGTCATGTCACATTCCCTTTCGTTCCATGCGGCCCATCGTGGGCCATCCAACGTACCTCGCCGCTTCGTCTAGGTCGTGCTCTGATCGATCGGCGCGTTCTGAACGGCATTGGCGGTCGCGGTCGAGTTGTCCGACAGAACATTCGCTGCCACCGCCGCATTGATCGGGGCGGCCACGTTCAGGTTCAACAGACTCATCTCCTCACGGTCGGGCATCTCCTCGCCGCCTTGTGCGGCAAGTTCCTCGGCCGTCAGTTCCTGCTTCTTCTCGTCAGTCATACCGGTGCCTCCTGGCGTTTGATTCGTGGACCGCACTGTTGGTCCTACTGATGATTCCGCCCGATCATGCAGATGGTTCCCCATGCTGCTCGATAGGCGCTTCCTGGGTCGCAGAAGCATGAGCCGTGCCATCATCCTGTCCGACATTCTTCGCGACTTTGATGTTAGTGCGACGCGCGACGTTGATGTGGCTGCCGCCATCGCCGCCCGCCGCCGCCTCGCGGATGGTACGTTTGGCCGCGTCGCGCACCTCTTTCATGCCGCGTTTGAGATCGTCGGTACTGCTCATTCGGGACCCTCCTTTCAGCGAAACCGCACCGATGCAGCAGGCAAGATGGATGCCAGACACCGACGATGATGAGCGCCAAAGTTAAGCACGCTGCCTGCAATGGGTTCGTACTCGGCGCCAGATGGCGTTGCTATAATCGCGTCTGCCGCGACCGATGGCATCGGGCGGCCAGTGAATCGTCGTGGGAGGAACCGGACAATGGTGCTCTATGTCTTGAAGTGGGATATCCCGCCGGAAACGCGCGAGGAATACGCGCGGTGGTTGATCCCGGCGATCCAGCGCACGCTCGCGGTGCCGGGCGTGATCGAGTATCGCGCCTATTCGACGATTGCCGGCCCGTCGCGCAAGGTCGCGACCTATCAGTTCGCCGACCTGGCGGCGTGGGAAGCGTGGTATCGCCACCCGGACGTGCAGCAGGCGCTCGACGAGTGGCAGACGCTGACCACCAACCGGACACGGGACCTCTGGGGGCCGGACACGACCGTCATCCGCCCGGACGGGACGCACCACGATGGATAGCGTGGCATTCCCCAGCCTGCGCGTGAATGGGCAGGTGGCGCTGGTGACGGGCACCGGCACGGGTATCGGCCAGGCGTGCGCCCTCGCGCTGGCGGCGGCGGGCGCGCACGTTGTCCTCACCGAACTGCCCGACCGGCTCGCTGCTGCCGAGGCGACGGCGCGAACCGCCAGCGAAGCGTACGGCGTCGAAACGCTGGTGACGCCGCTCGACGTGATGCACCTCGATCAGATCGACGAAGCGGTGACGTGCGCCACAGAGCGCTTCGGGCGGATCGACATTCTCGTCAACAACGCCGGAATCAACACCCCGCAGTGGGCGCTCGATATCACCGAGCAGACGTGGGATCGCATCCTCGATGTCAATCTGAAGGGCGTCTTTTTCATGGCGCAGGCGGTCGGGCGCGGCATGATTGCCCGCCGGAGCGGGACGATCATCTCTATCGCGTCGCAAATGGGCGTGGGCGGCTACGAACGGCGCGCAGCCTACTGCGCCAGCAAAGCCGGTGTCATCAATCTGACCCGCGCGCTCGCGGTGGAATGGGCGCGTCACGGCCTCCGCGTCAACTGCGTCGGCCCGACCTTCGTGGAGAGCGCGACGAACGCGACGCTCTTCCAGGATGAGTCGTTCTATCGGGAGACCGTCGCGCGCATCCCGGCCGGTCGGATCGCCAAACCAGCCGACATCGTCGGCGCGGTCGTCTACCTCGCATCGCCGGCATCCGCCATGGTCAACGGTCATACGCTGCTCGTCGATGGCGGCTGGTCCGCGTGGTAATGCTCCCAGCGATGCACGAGAACGCGGGCTGGATTTCTGCCAGCCCGCGTTCCGTTCATCCATGTATTCGTCGCACTCGATTGGCGCGACACCGCCCTGATTAGCTGGTCTGCGTGATCGGGGCATTCTGGACGGCGTTCGCCGTCGCGGTGGAGTTGTCCGAGAGGGCATTGAGGGCGACGGCAGCGTTGATCGGCGCCGCGACGTTCGCGTTGATGAGCGACATTTCCTCACGGTCGGGCAATTCCTCGCCCTGCTGCTGATCGAGTTCTTCGGCGGTCAGTGCTTGCTTCTTCTCATCGGCCATCATCATGGTCCTTTCCGAATCCCCTTCCCCGCACGGGAAAGGAGACATCAATGAAAGACGAACCTCGCGTTACGTCGTCGACTGGTCGATCGGCGTCTGTTGCAGCGCGCCCGCCTCGGCGGTCGAGCCGTCGGAGAGGACGTTCGCGGCGATCGCCGCATTCACCGGGATGGCGGCGTTGAGGTTGACGAGCGACATCTCATCGCGCTCGGGCAACTCCTCGCCCCCCTGCTGCTCCAGTTCGTCCGCCGTCAGTTCGCGCTTCTTCTCGTCAGCCATGACAACTCCTTTGTTCGGACCCGACTTGCAACGACGCGCCGCGTTAGGTCGTGCTCTGGTCAATCGGGGCGTTCTGGACGGCATTCGCCGTTGCAGTCGAGTTGTCCGAGAGGACGTTCGCTGCCACCGCCGCGTTGATCGGCGCCGCGATGTTCGCGTTGATGAGGGACATCTCCTCGCGATCGGGGAGTTCCTCACCCTGCTGCTGATCGAGTTCTTCCGCCGTCAAGGCTTGCTTCTTCGCGTCAGACATTACTGCCTCCTTCTGCTATGACCCGCGGCCCTGTCGTTTCGGGGCCTTACCTACCTCTTCCGCATGACCGTCGCTATCGGTTCCCTCCGCGCAACGCACGGCGTTCCGCGATGCGTCCGGCGTTTCGATTGGTCAGATTCCACCTCCTTACGAAATCCCATTGCCAAGCGCCGTGAGCATGACCCATGCCAAGGATTGGCAGACGCAGGGCCGGTGGCAGGTCGCGTGGCACGCAAGAAACGCCCCTCCGTAAGAGTCGGAGCGGTCATTCTGTATAACGTTGCTCACGGGATATGTGGAGGATTGGAATCTGGCTAGGCGGGCTGCACATCTTCCCCGGCAAGGATGCGCCGGAGAGTGGCGAGGGCGCGAAATTGGAGGGCACGGACGGCATCCTCGCGCTTGTCCATCGCCTGCGCCACCTCGCGCCCGCTCATCCCGTGGACGAAGCGGAGAACGATGACATCGCGCTGATCCTCGGTGAGGGCATGGAGCGCCTTGAGGAGGTCCGCCGAGTCGATGTTGAGGTCCAGCGGCGCGCTGGCATCCTCGATACTCTCATGCACCTCGGGGATGAGTGTCACCGTCGGGCGGAGGGCGCGGTAATGATCGACGACGCGGTTATGGGCGAGACGATAGAGCCACGCAAGGAAGGGAACACCTTGCTCGCGGTAGCGGCCCATCGCCCGCCAGGCGCTCTCGAAGATCGCTTCGGTCAGGTCCTCGGAGTCGGACGCATCGCGGATGCGCGCGGCGACGTAGCGGGCAATCGTCGCGCGGTGCCGCTCGTAGAGGAAGCCGAACGCCTCGCGGCTCCCCTGACGTGCCGCGAGGATGAGCGTCGCCTCGTCCGTCTCGGGGGAGGGGAACATACCGGACGACGCGGCCTCATCCCGCGCCGCCCGGCGCGCGGTAATGGCGCGGATCGTCGTCGCCCGGCGCATGGTCGTCTGGGGCAATTCAGCCACTGCGCTCGCGGCCCCCATCACCACTCATCAATTCTGTCCACCCGGGTGGACTTCCATAGTGTACGGACACGTACATATCGCACGTTCACCGTGGCCGTATGTCGCCGAGTGCGGCGCGGCTGCGGCGGAGGTTGGCATGGGGTGTCTCATCAGGGACGGAGCAGCCATTGGCGAGGATGAACTTCCGCCCGCCGGTTTGTTCTACGGCATCCTGCGCCTCGGCGATCACTGCACGCTCGTCACCCGCAGCGAGCGCGCCGAACTCATGCAGTCCGCCCATGAAGCACTTGTCACTCTTCAGGCGGACTTCGCGCAGCGAGAGGCCCGTCAGCCGGTCGCTCCAGCTGAGCACCTGTACCGGGTAGTCGATGGCGAGGTCCATTAGCAGATCGTGGTCGCCGTGGACATGGCAGACGTTCAGCCAGGCGCTCTCGGCGCCGCGCAGGGCGATGAAATCGTAGGGGCGGCCAAACTCCCGGTAGCCCACCTCGCCGAGGCCGTCGGTCGTGATGCCTTGCAATGCGTAGTAGACGCCGTCCGCGCCCGCTGCGATAGCGGCGGCGATGTTGCGCTGCAAATTCTCCGCGATCACGCCGAGCGCGTGATGGACGGCGGCGGGATGCTCGCGCAGGTGGCGCGTGAAGGTCTCCGCATCGGCGGCGAAGCGGCGCACCTCGGCGACGGGATTGTAGATCGTCAGAATAATCGGCGTCTCCGCGCCCAGCGCCTCACGCAACATGCGGATGGCGACGAGCCGCTGCCCGAACATTCCCTGATCGGGCGCGACGGGCTCGATCAGCCGCCAATCCTCGGGCTCGCTGATCGCGCGGCGCGGGAAGGGATAGGGGAGATCGGGCATAATCTTGACGATGTCGAGATCGAACTCCTGGTCGAAGAAGCGGAGCGTCGCCTCCGCCATCCGCGCGCCGGACCCGGCCGGCCGGAAGTGATGCCAGAAACAGAGCGGCAGCCGGTCCACCGCGTGCCCGCTCACAGCGGCACGCACGCGCTCGATCCGCGTCATCTCCTCCATCGCTATCCCCCTTATGCTTGCACTCGCCGCCTTCGCGCACACACGCGGGCGGCCACATCAGCCCACCCTAACGTCCCGCGCGAATAATGCTGAGTCTACCACAAGCGTGTACTCGCGGAGAACGTACACACGAGTAGCCAGTAGTCGGGAAGGGGCCGGATCCTCTGACTACTAGATAACCTGCACAGTAAGGGGAAGGTCTGGTAGAGTGGAGCGCATGATACTGCAATATACGAAACTCGCCACTCATCCCGCCGTCTTCCGTTCGCTGACCGGACCGACCGTCGCGCAGTTCGACGCCCTGCTCGCCGATGCCTTGCCCCGCTACCAGGAAGCGGAACGCCTCCGCCATACCCGCCCGGATCGGCGGCGCGCCATCGGTGGCGGCAGTCAGTTCACCCTCGCC
>JBPCMC010000070.1:0-28866 GCA_051002645.1 Thermomicrobiales bacterium | reverse complement strand
GTCTGCGTGCATGTGGGCAAACGTGTACGCGGGGAAGAGTTTGACACGGTAAGGTGGAAAGGGTCCATGCGACAACGACAGTTTCTGATGCATCTCGCACTGCTGCTCGCGCTCTTCCTCTGGGTGGCGTCTCCGGCATTGGTCGATGCCCGACCGGGCGGCGGCAGTCGGAGCAGCGTCGGCAGATCGAGCAGCGGCTCCTCCCGTAGCGGCAGCAGCTCCTCGCGGAGCAGCGGCGGATCGAGCAGCACGAGCAGCGGCGGGCATGGCGGAGGCTTTTTCTTCTTCGGTGGCGGTGGTAACGGAGGCGGCGGCTCGGGCGCCGGGCTGCTCGTCTTTATCATCATCATCGTCATCATCTGTCTCATCCTCTGGCTGATTATCCGCAGTAATCGGGCGAAGGCGGAGCGCGATTCGATCGAGGGGGTGCCCGTCGATAACTTGCCGCCGCCGACGCGGTTCGATGAGGTCGAGCGGTGGCAGCAGGACGACAATCAGATCGAGGCCGCCTTGAACGACATCCGGCAGCGCGACCCGGCATTCGATCAGGCGCACTTCATCGACCGCGTCCAGACGGCCTACACTATCCTCAATCTGGCCTGGATCAAAGGCGATCTCGCCCCCGCACTCCCCTTCCTCAGCGAGGGCGAGGCGAACCGCCTGACGATGCAACTGGAAGGCGACCGCGCCCTGAACCGGCGCAACGTGATGGAGGACCTCGTCCTCAGCGGCGTGCGCGTCGTGCGGGTCGAGAAGAATGCGACCGGCGACGTACTCACCGCGCGCATCGACGCCTCGGCGGCCGATTACTACATCGACACGCGCACCGGCAAAGACATCAGCGGCTGGCACAACCCGCGCCCGTACACCGAGTACTGGACGTTCGCGCGGTCCGGCACGGCGAAGACGACCAAGACGAGTTACATGGACCGCGCCTGCCCGAACTGCGGCGCGCCGCTCGAACTCGGCAATATCTCCGTCTGCCAGTTCTGCGGCACGCCGGTCGCCAGCACCGAATATGACTGGGTGCTGATGACGATCGATCAGAAGTACACGAATGAGTAGTCAGTAGTCAGTAGCCGGTAGTCAGAAAGACAGGGGCGCACGACTGTGTGCCCACTCAGTTTCAATCTTCGCGACGAAGGAGCGACCACATCGAAACGCCATACTACGAAATCGAGGGCGGGAAGCCGCTCAACGGGCGCGTGCGCATCAGCGGGGCGAAGAATGCGGCGACGAAGGAAATCGTCGCCAGCCTGCTGACGGACGAGCCGGTGATCCTCCACAACGTGCCGCACATCGGCGATATCGGCGTGACGCTCGATGTCTGCCGGAGCGTCGGGCTGACCTTCGAGTGGGACTCCGTGGCGGGCAACAGCCTGCGGCTGCATACCCCCGTGGTGGAGACGCCCGAGGTGCCGCTCGGCTTCAGTGGCCTGAATCGCATCCCGATTCTGCTCCTCGGGCCGCTGCTGCACCGCTACGGCAAGGCAGTCATCCCGATGCTCGGCGGGGATGACATCGGCACGCGGCCGGTGGACTTCCACATCCGCGCGCTCGAACACTTGGGGGCGCAAATCGTCTTCCAGGAGGGACGCTACTACGCCGTCGCCGATCGACTGCGGGGCGCCGTGATCGAACTACCCTACCCGAGCGTCGGCGCGACGGAGAATACCCTCTTCGCGGCGGTGCTCGCGGAGGGGACGACGCTGATTAAGAACGCCGCCGTCGAGCCGGAGATCATGGACCAGGTGATGCTCCTGCAGAAGATGGGCGCGATCATCTTCATGGATACGGACCGCACCATCGTCGTCGAGGGTGTGGAGCGGCTGAACGGCGCGCAGCACACGATCATCAATGACCGGATCGAGGCGGCCTCGTTCGCGGTGGCGGCGATCATCACCGGCGGTGATGTGCTGGTGGAGGGCGCGGAGCAGGCGCACATGCTCACCTTCCTCAACAAACTGCGGCAGGTGGGCGCGGGGTTCGAGGTCCGACCGGGCGGTATCCGCTTCTTCCACCCGCAACACGCCCTCAATCCGATTGCGCTGGAGACCGATGTGCATCCCGGCTTCATGACCGACTGGCAGCAGCCCTTCGTGATGCTGATGACGCAGGTGGACGGCCTCTCCGTCATCCACGAGACGGTCTACGAAAAGCGTTTCGGCTACACCGAGGAATTGGTGCGCATGGGCGCGGAAATCCAGCTCTTCCGCCAATGCCTGGGCGAGAAACCGTGCCGCTTCCGCAGCCGCGACCACGCCCACAGTTGCGTTGTCCGTGGCGCGACCCCGCTTCGCGCCGCCGACATGACGATCCCTGACCTACGCGCCGGCTTCAGTTACCTGATCGCCGCCGCCGTCGCCGAGGGCACGTCACGCATCAGCGGTATCCGCTACGTCGAGCGGGGCTACGCCAATATTCTCCAGAAGTTCCAGGAATTGGACGCGAATATCTGCCTTCGGCAGTAACCAGATGCCAGACATGCAACGGTGGTCTTGCACTCTGGCTACTGGCTACTGCTCAGTGGTACTTGACGATATTCGGCGGTGGCCCGGCGGTGGCGGTCGCGGCACAGGCCGCCTGCTGTTGCGGGTCGTAGTAGCCCCGGCAGACATCCGCCTTGCCGTGGGAGAGTTTCGCGGTACCGAGCATGAAGAGGAACGAGACAACGATTAGCACGCCGAAAAGCCAGAGAACAAAGCGCTTACCCTGCATCGCGGTACCCTTCCGCATCATCACCGCGCCGTTGCGGCGATACGGATAGAAGAAGTAACAAGAGAGCATCCCTCTTGTTACTTCCTACTTCTCACGTGTTACTCGTTACGCGCTGACGAGTTCGCCGACGCGCTTAAGGACCGTTTCCTCGTCCGGGAACTGTTCGCTCTCCTTCTTGGAGTGGATGAGCGAGCCGTTCACGGTGATCTCGAAGACCCCGCCGCTAGACGGCAAGAAGGTCAATTCGCTGATCTTGTTCTTGTAATCGTGGAGCAGTGTGTCCGCCAAACTGACGGCCCGATCGAGGTACCCTCAGGCCGTGCAGTATTCGATGGAAATCTTCATTTCCTGTGCCATCGCTCGGTCTCCTTCCGACAACGAACCGCCGAATCGACCCCGACGCATCATTCGCGCCAGCGTCTTGGGTACCAGTGTACTACGGAAGGGGGACCGAAGTAGCGAGTAGCGAGTAGCTGCGGAGTCCCTTCTCGTTACTCGCTACTCGCTACTTCCTCGTTATCGATTGCGCCCGCGCTGACGGCGGCGATCCTGCTTGATCTGCCAGATGCGACGGCGGACGCCCTGGAACGGGCCATCGCGCGGGGGAAGGTCGATGATCTGGCCGCGCCAGCGCGCATCGTCAGTGCGGGCGCTCGCCGGACGGTAGACGACCGGAACGAAGAAGAGGATCACCGCGATCAACACGAGCGCGGCGGCGGGCGTCCGCGCGGTGGTGTGCAGCACGAAGGCGATGATCGCCAGCGTCAGGCTCGCGGCCATCCAACTGATCGCTCCCAGCCGCTCCCAGGCACGAACCGGCGAGACACGGTGGCGGGCCTTGTCGACAGTGCGCCGTGCGCGCTGGACCCGCTCGCGGCCCCGATGCTCCCGCTCCTTGCGCTCGACGAGTTCAAGAATCTCTCGTTCATAACGACGTGTCATCTTCGTACTCCGCTTCCGAAGCCCGCTTTACCTCGCCGGTGGCGATGCTGCGGAAGATGGAGCCAACCACGCGCCGCAGTTCCGTCCCTGTCATGTTGGCACCACGATTGTACCGCACACATTCCAACAGAACAATGCTTTTGTCGCACATCTCTCTTCGATAGGCAAATCTAGTGTACGTACAGTGGTTAGATTAGATAACGTCGCGGTCGGACGTTCGGTGGCGTTGATCCTCCGATATGCGGCGAACCCTATGCCCCTCATAAATTTCCTTTGTGCGCTTGCTCAACCGGGCTGTAAGGATTCGGTGCGAAGGGCCGCTTGACATTAGCGCGCAACTTCGGTAGCGTATCAACGCTTAGCACAATCGAATCGTGGCGACGCATGGGACAGCCGGGACAATCGAAGTCAGCGATGTCCTGATCTGTCGTTCTCCGAACGGAATGTGCGAGCGGTGACCGGGGAATTGCGTACCGTTTGTGTCGTTGACATGCACAAGGAGGATGGGAATGAGGCGCTGGGGGCGACTGAACTTGAAACCGCGCGGTCCGCTCGGAGGGATGGCTGCCGCCATCTTCATCGTGCCGCTGTTACTCGCCGCCTGCGGTGGCAGCAGCACCGCGACGGATACGCCGAAGGCGCAGGCAACCACCGCGCCGACTGCCGCTGCACCGACCACGGCAGCAGCGGCAACCAAGCCCGCCGCGACGACTGCGGCGGCAGCAACCACCGGCGCCGCACCGACCACCGCCGCCGCCTCGACGACAGCCGGCACAGCGGCACCGGCGGCGAGCGGCGCGGGCTTCGGCACCCCGCTGACGACCAAGCGCGGTGAGGGCGGCCCTCTCCATGTGCTCTGGTGGCAGGCTCCCGTGATCCTCAACATCCACCTTGCCAACGGAACGAAGGATAACGATGCCTCGTCGCTCGTCACTGAGCCATTGGCACGGATCAGTACGAAATCGACCATTCCGGATATCCCAGTGCTCGCCAAGGAAATCCCCTCCGTGCAGAACGGCGAGATTTCCGCTGATTACACGACGGTGACATGGAAACTGAAGGATGGTGTGCTCTGGTCCGATGGCGAGCCATTCACCGCCGATGATGTCGTCTTCACCTGGCAGTTCGTCACGAAGCCGGAGAACGGCGCCACGACCACCACGTCGTACTCGGACATCACGAAAGTTGAGGCGGTCGATAAGACAACGGCAAAGGTCACCTTCAAGGCATCCGCAGCCGCATGGTTCATCCCCTTCGTTGGGGATGCAGGCGAAATCATCCCGAGGCATGTCGTGGAGAAGTGCGCGAGCGCGACTCAATGCGACTTCAGTCAGAAGCCCGTCGGCACCGGTGCGTATGTCGTCAAGGATTTCAAATCCGGTGATACCGTCAATTATGTCGCCAACGATAAGTTCCGCGAGCCGAACGCGCCGTATTTTGCGTCGGTCGAGATGAAGGGCGGTGGCGATGCGAACACGGCGGCAAAGGCCGTGCAGACCGGGCAGGCGGACTTCGCGTGGAACCTGACGGTCACGCCGGAAGCCCTGAAGGCGCTCAGTGATGCGGGGAAGACCGTCGCGACTCCGCAAGGCTTCTATGCAGAGCAACTCGAACTGAATGTCTCCGACCCGCGCAACGAAGTGAATGGCGAACTCTCCGACCCGCAGTCGAAGAATCCCTACTTCTCCGATCCACTCGTCCGGCAGGCATTCAGGTACGTCGTGGACCGTGATTCGATTGCCAAGGCCCTCTGGGGGCCCGGCGGGGTGCCGGGGAATACGCTGATCCCGATCATCCGTGGTGACGTTGGCAGCCCATTCTCCTACGACTTGAAGAAGGCGGGCGACCTGCTCGATCAAGCGGGCTGGAAGAAGGGTTCCGACGGCATTCGCGCCAAGAACGGCGTGCAGATGAATATGACGGCTCGCTCGTCGATCACCAACCAGCGGGATAAGGAACTACAGGTCATCAAGCAGAGCCTGAAGGAACTCGGCATCAACCTCGATCTCCGCTCGGTGGACGCCTCGGTCTACTTCGGCAAGCCGGACAACACGGACTCGGCCATCCGATTCACGACGGACATCAACATGCTCGCAACGGGCGCCAACAGACCGGACCCGCAGAACTTCTTCGAAGGCTTCACGACCGATCAGATGCCGACCAAAGCGAACAACTGGGGTGGCAGCAACATCAATCGTTGGTCGGACCCAAAGTATGACGAGATGTACGCCCAGTTGAAGCGCGAACTCGATCCCGATAAGCGCAAGGCCATTGCCCTGCAACTCGATCAGTACATCATCAATGACGGCATCCGCGTCCCGATGATCATCCGCAATGATGTCTTCGCCTACCGGCCGGACCTGATTAATGTCGAGTATTCGCCCTGGTCTTCGGAGGCGTGGAACGTCGGCCACTGGACGCTGAAGAAGTAGCCAGGGACAGAGAATCGTCCATCGCGTGGGGTGGATGCCCATAGCACACCCCACGCATCTCGTATCCCCTATGACTCTGACCAACGACCGGACAGAACTGAGGAGAGACGATGTACACGAAATTCCGCTCCCCGATCCCGAGACCGCTGGCGATGCTGGCGGCGTGCCTGCTGGCACTGCCGCTCCTGCTTACCGCCTGCGGTGGTAGCAGCACCGCGACGGACACACCTAAGCCACAGGCGACGACCGGCGGCGCGCCCACCGCCGCAAGCGGCGCGGCAACCAGCGCACCGACCACTGCGGCCGCCGCCGCGACCAAGCCCGCCGGGTCCGCTCCCGCTGCGAGCGGCACGACCGCACCGAGCGTTGCCGCACCGCTGGCGACCACCGCCAGCGGCACAGCGGCCTCCGCATCCGCGCCCGCGCCCGCTGTGGCAAACCTCATCCTGCCGGCCGACTCCAAGCGCGGGGCGGGCGGCACGCTGAAATTGCTCTGGTGGCAGGCGCCAACGATTCTCAACCTGCAACTCGCGCAGGGCACCAAGGATTACGACGCCTCCCGCCTCGTCGAAGAACCGCTCGCCTCCTTCACGAGCAAGGCGACGACGCCCGACGTGCCCGTATTGGCGAAAGAGATTCTCTCCGTCCAGAATGGCGCTATCGCCGCTGATGGCACGAGCGTGACGTGGAAACTGAAAGACGGCGTCACATGGTCGGACGGCACGCCCTTCACGGCGGACGATGTGATCTTCACCTGGAAATGGATCGTTGACCCGAAGACCGGCGCCACGAACATCTCCAACTACGAGATAATCAAGGACATCACCGCGAAGGACCCGATGACGCTGACCATCACCTTCAAGGAGCCGACCGCAGTCTGGTACTTGCCCTTCACCGGTGTGAATGGCGCGGTCCTGCCGAAGCACGTCATCGAGCAGTGCGCCGACTCCAAGGGCTGCGGGTACAACCTGAAACCGATCGGGACCGGCCCCTTCATCGTGACGGATTTCAAGCCCGGCGACTCGGTGCAGTACAAGGCGAACGAGAAGTTCCGCGAGCCGAACGCACCCTATTTCGCTGCCGTGGACCTGAAGGGCGGCGGCGACGCGACGACCGCCGCGAAAGCCGTCCAGACCGGGCAGGTAGACTATGCCTGGAATATCCAGGTCACCCCGGATATCCTCAAGCAAGTGAAAGACGCCGGGGCAATCATCGAGAGTTCGCCCGCCGTCGGCGATGAGCGCATCTTCGTCAACTTCGCCGACCCGAGCATCGACGTAAACGGCGAGAAGAGCAGCCCGCAGAGCAAGAGCCCGTTCTGGACGGACAAGAACGTCCGCCAGGCGCTCGCGCTCGCCGTTGACCGCAAATCCATCGCGGACAACCTCTATGGCGCGGACGCAGGCTACGCGACGAATACGACGATCCCCGGTATCTACAAGGGTTCGGACTTCATCTTCGATCCGAAGAAAGCGAACGATCTGCTCGACGCGGCCGGCTGGAAGAAAGGCTCCGACGGTATTCGCGAGAAGGACGGCAAGAAGTTCGCGATCACCTTCCGCACCTCGATCACGTCCGTTCGGGATCGCGAGGCGCAGATCATCAAGAGCAACCTGAAGGATGTCGGTATCGCCATGGAGATTAAGAACGTCGATTCGGGCGTCTTCTTCGGCCAGCCGGATAATCCGGACAACCGGACGCGCTTCGAGGTAGACCTGGAGATGTACACGAACACCTCTTCAGCGCCGGATATGCAGCAGTTCTTCAGCGATTTTACCTCCGACAAGATCTCCCAGAAGTCGAACGGCTGGAAGGGCACGCAGATCATGCGCTGGGTGAATCCGGAGTATGACGCGGCGGTGGCGAAGCTGAAGACCGAACTCAATCCCGAGAAGCGGATCGAACTCTTCAAGCAGATCGATCAGATCCTCGTCAATGACTACGCGCAGATCCCGCTCGTCGCGCGACTCAGTCCCTCGGCGCACGTCAAGGGGCTCGATGGCGTGAACCTCACGTCGTGGGATTCCGAACTCTGGAATGCCGCGCACTGGACGAAAAAGTAAGGAGATGCACCCCACCCCCTGCCCCCTCCCGATTCGGGAGGGGGTTTTCTGCCGGTAGCGGCGGCTCTTTCGACAAGGGAGAGAATTTGTGCAATTGCCGCACGGACGATATGGAGATGTGCGGAATATGCTATAATCCCGCCGAACTCACGGACCGACAGCGGTAGTTGAATGGGAGGAGAGAGCATGCGCACGACGTTACGCTCCCCGGTGCCACGGCCCCTCGGACTAGTGGCCGCACTCTTCATGGCGTTGCCCTTGCTGCTCGCGGCCTGCGGCGGCACGAGCACCGCGACCGACACACCGAAGCCCCAGGCAACGACCGGCAGCGCGGCCACCACCGCACCGGCCAGCGCGGTAGCAGCGGCGCCGACCACCGCAGCCGCAGCCGCGACGAAGCCCGCCGGGTCCGTGGCGGCTGCCCCGAGCGGTACGACCGCGCCGGCAGCGACGACCGCGAGCGGGACGGCGGCCGCCGCAGCCGCCCCCGCCGTGACGAACCTCACCCTGCCCGCCAATTCCAAGCGCGGCGCGGGAGGCACGCTCCGCCTCCTCTGGTGGCAGGCGCCGACCATTCTCAACTCGCAGATTGCCACGGGTACGAAGGACTATGACGCCGCACGTCTCGTCGAGGAGCCCCTTGCCACGCTGACCAACAGCGCGATCACACCGGACGTGCCCGTGCTGGCGAAGGAAATCCCCTCCGTACAGAACGGTGAACTGGCTGCGGACGGTACCAGTGTCACATGGAAACTGAAGGATGGCGTCGTCTGGTCTGATGGGCAGCCATTCACGGCCAGTGATGTCGTCTTCACATGGAAATGGGAGATGGACCCGAAAAACGGCGGCACGAACACGACACACTATGACCTGATCAAAGACATCACCGCCGTTGACCCGACGACCGCCAAGATCACTTTCAAAGAAGCGACCCCCGTCTGGTACCTCCCCTTCGTGGGCAGTCAGGGCGCGGTCCTGCCGGAGCACATCCTCAAGGATTGCCCGAACGTGACGCAGTGCGCCTATAACCAGAAGCCGATCGGCACCGGCCCCTTCGTCGTCACCGAGTTCGCCTCCGGCGACCACGTCAACTACATCGCGAACGATAAGTTCCGCGAGCCGAACGCCCCCTGGTACGCCAAGGTCGAGTTGAAGGGCGGCGGCGATTCCGGCACGTCATTGAAGGCGGTCCAGACCGGCCAGGAAGACTACGCCTGGAATGTGCAGGTGGAGCCCGCGCTCCTCAAGCAGTTCCAGGATAGCGGCAACACGCTGGAGATCATCGGTGGCGCGAGCACCGAAAAAATCTACGTCAACTTCGCCGATCCGACGACCGACGTGAATGGCGAGAAGAGCAGCCCGCAATCGAAGAACGCCTTCTTCGCGGACAAGAACGTCCGCCAGGCGGTCGCGCTCGCCATCGACCGCAAGTCCATCGCTGACAACCTCTACGGCATCGCGGGGGCCGCGACGAACACCGTCATTCCGACGGTCTGGCAGGGCGCGCCCTGGAAATTCGATCCGAAGGCCGCGAATGATCTGCTCGATCAGGCGGGCTGGCAGAAGGGCTCCGACGGCATCCGTGAGAAGGCCGGCAAGAAGCTCTCGATCACCTTCCGCACTTCCGTCACGCCGGTGCGGGATAAGGAATCGCAGATCGTCAAGAGCAACCTGAAAGATGTCGGCATCGCCGTGGACTTGCGCCCGGTCGATTCATCCGTCTTCTTTGGCCAGCCGGACAACGTGGACGCCCTCGGCCGCTTCCAGACGGACCTCGAGATGTACACGAACGGCACCGCCTTCCCGGATACGCAGTCCTACCAGGCGAACTTCGCCTCGGACCAGATCGCGCAGAAGTCGAACGGGTGGAAGCTCGCGCAGGTGATGCGCTGGGTCAACCCGGAGTACGACCAGACGATCAAGCAGATGAACTCGACGCTCGACCCCGTGAAGCGCGTCGAGCTCTTCAAGCAGGCCGACGCGATCATGATGAACGACTACGCGGTCATCCCGCTCGTCGCGCGGAAAGGTCTCGCCGCCTACGTGAAGGGCCTGCAAGGGGTCAATCTGACTTCCTGGGATTCCGATCTCTGGAACACCGCCCACTGGACGAAGCCGTAAACGGTATCCATCCCCTGCCCCCTCCCGGCTCGGGAGGGGGCTTTCTTTTTCGGCATCGCCCTTCAACAATGGCCCTAATTATGCGATAACAAACGTCCTCGCGCCGGGTATGCGAGAGCATGGACGGTGCGAGGTCGGTTTTTTCCTGTTATCGGAAGGGGAACAGTGTATGCGGGGTCCGTTGGGTCATCGGGTCATGCGGTCTTTGGGAAAACTCTCCGTACTCATGATGGCATTCCCTCTCCTCCTCGCCGCCTGCGGCGGCAGCGCGACGAGTACACCGGGCACACAGGCGACGACGGCAAATAGTGCGCCAGCGACTGCCGCGACGAGCGCCGGGGCAGCGACGAAGCCCGCGGCGAGCGCGGTCTCCGGTACCGCCGTCGTCGGCAGCACGACCGCACCCGGCACAACATCGAGCACCACGGCTGCGGGCACGGGCGCGGACCCGCGCGGCGCGGCTCCCACCAAGCGCGGCGGCGGCGGCACGCTCCACGTCCTCTATTGGCAAGCGCCGACCATCCTGAACTTCCACCTCGCCCACGGGACCAAGGACGATGACGCCTCCCGCGTCGTGGAGGAGCCGCTCGCGACCCTCTCCATCAACGCGGCGACGCCGGACATCCCAGTTCTCGCCAAGGAGATTCCCTCCACCGCGAACGGCGAACTCTCCGCCGACGGCATGAGCGTGACGTGGAAGCTGAAGGACGGCGTCAAGTGGTCTGACGGCACCCCCTTCACCTCCGCCGATGTCAAGGCGACCTGGCAGTACATCATCAAGCCGGAAACCGGCGCGACCGACATCGCGACTTTCCTGCCAATCGCCAGCATCGACACGCCGGACGCGACGACGGCGAAGATCACCTTCAAAGCGCCGACCGCGACCTGGTTCTTCCCCTTCGCGGCGGGCGGCTATCCGGTGCTGCAGAAGGCGCAGGTCGATACCTGCACCGATAAGTCGAACTGCGCGGTCAACACCGCGCCGATCGGCACGGGGCCGTACAAGGTGAAATCCTTCACCTCCGGCGATAACGTCCAGTACGTCATCAATGACAACTACCGCGAGGCGAACGCCCCGTTCTTCGACGCGGTCGATTGGAAGGGTGGCGGCGACGCGGCGACGGCGGCGAAGGCCGTCCAGACCGGGCAGGCGGACTTCGCCTGGAACCTTCAGGTGGACCCGTCCACCCTCAAGCAACTGACGGACGGCGGGGCCAAACTGAACCTCACCCCCGGCAGCGGCGTCGAGAAGATCCTCCTTAACTTCTCCGACCCGCGCGTCGATGTGAACGGGGAGAAGAGCAGCCCGCAGAGCAAGAATCCCTTCTTCTCGGACCCGATGGTGCGTGAGGCCGTTTCGTACCTGATCGACCGCGACTCCATCGCCAAGAATCTCTACGGTCAGGCCGGTAACGCCACCTGCAACATCCTGCCCAGCATCCCGCCGCAGACGATATCGAAGAACACGAAGTGTTCGTACGATGTGGCGAAGGCGAACCAGTTGCTCGATCAAGCGGGCTGGGCGAAGGGTTCGGACGGTATCCGCGCCAAGAATGGCGTCAAGTTCGCCATCACCTTCTCCTCGACGGTCAATCCGATCCGCGAGAAGGAAGAGCAGGTGATGAAGCAGTCATTCCAGCAGGCCGGCATCCAGATGGATATCCAGAATGTCGACTCCAGCGTCTTCTTCGGCCAGCCGGACAACCCGGACGCGGACGCGCGCTTCCTGCACGACATGGAGATGTACACCAGCAGCCCGACCGTCCCGGATGCGGGTGACTGGATGAAGAACTGGACGACCGCGCAGATCGCGCAGAAGTCGAACAACTGGTCAGTCCCCAACTACGAGCGCTACAGCGACCCGCAATACGACGCACTCGCGGATCAACTCTCCAAGGAGCTGAACCCGGACAAGCGCGCGCAGTTGCAGATCCAGTGCAACGACTACATCGTCAATCATTGGGTCGAGATCCCGATTGTTGATCGCCTCTCCGTGGACGGTCGGCGGGCGGACCTCGTCAACACGAACCCGACCCCATGGGACTACGATGCGTGGAATATCGCCTACTGGCAGATCAAGAAGTAGCGGGGAGAACCCACCCCCTGCCCCCTCCCGAAACGGGAGGGGGTTCTTTCTTGCTCCCCTTCCGGGTGCCCTCTGGGCAGTATGGGGAAGGGGCTGGGGGTTAGGGTCATGCCCCGTGCTATACTGCACCCCGTTTCGCCCCGTGCGGCGTCGGGTGATGTGACGATTGATCCGCGACGCATGGGCCGGAGTAGTACTGTACAGAAATCAGGTGCATGGTCGTGGTCACGATGGGCGACAGTCTGATGGACGATGCGCTCGTCTCCGGGATGGCGGCGGGCGGTGCGGAAGCGCTCGCGTGCTTCGAGGCGTTCTACGACCGCCATCACCGGCCGGCGTTCGCTCTCGCCTATCGCATCATGAGCGGCGATCATGCCCTGGCGGAAGATGTCGTGCAGGAGTCCTTTCTCGCCCTCTGGCGGTACGCGGCGTCGTTCAAGCCGGAGCGCGGCAATGCGCGGACATGGTTCTTCAGCATCGTGCATCACCGCGCGTTGAACGCGGTACGCCGCCTGAAACCGCAGATGCGGTCCGAACCGATCGATCAGATGGCGGCCGAGTTGCCGGCGGGCGATGCGTACGATGTCTGGTCCCAGGTGCGGCGTGGTCTGGACGCGACGCAGGTGCGCGCCGCGCTGGCGCTCCTGCCGGCGGACCAACAGGAAGCGGTCGAGTTGGCGTTCCTCGGCGGCTACTCGAATAGTGAGGTGGCGGAGCGGCTCGGCATCCCACTCGGGACCGTCAAGAGCCGCATTCGCCTCGGGATGCACAAGATGCGGGCAACACTGGCACCGGCAACACGGGAGCACATGGAAGCATGAGCGACACGACGCGCGACGAATCACACGACGAGGGGCCGGGCGAGCGAGCGGAGCGGGATGCGCTCGTCGCCGCGTACGCGCTCGGCAGCGCGACCGTCGCCGAGGCGGCACAGGCGCGCGCGTTGATCGCCACTGACGCCGAGGCCGCCCGGCTGTACGCCGAGTTCGCGTCGATTACCGCCGTACTGCCGGAAATCTACGCCGACCCCGCCGCCGTGCCCGCCCGCCCAAGCGCCGCACTCAAAGATCGCGTGCTCGCCGCCGCCCGCGCCGAGATGGGGGACGCTCCCGCATTGCCCGCCGCCGTTGAGCCACGCGAGGCCGCCATGTCGGAGACATCCGCGCCAATCGCGCTTGCCAGCGCACGGGAGCGGAAACGCGCCGCCGTCTCCCCCGGCTGGCTCGCCGCAGCCGCCCTGCTGATTGCGGTGATCGGCCTCAGCGCCTGGAACATCAGCCTCCACCGGGACGTGCAACAGGCGAATCGGGATCGGGACATCGTGCGCTTCGCCGCCTCCGGCGTCCACGCCTACACGATGGCGGGCACGCGGAACGCACCCGACGCCAATGCGACATTGATCGAATCCTCAGCGGACGGCGGCAAAGTCGTCTTCCTCGCCAAAGGCTTCCCCGGCGTCGCCGCCGGGCAGACCCATCGCGTCTGGCTGCAGAAGCAGGACGGCTCCTATGTGGACGCCGGCACCTTTAGCGGCGGCGATCAGACGCGGCTCGTGCTCTCCGGCAACCTCAATGGCATCCACGCCGTCGTCATCACCGCCGAACCCGAAAGCCGGCCCGCCTCCTCACCGACCGGCCCCCCCGTCATGGAGGGGGCACTGACGACGTAAAGAACACATCCAGCGATTGATAGCGCGCACATTTGCATGATGAGGAGCAGGCGTAGATGGAATAGCCGGGCGCCCTGTTCTCAATGCTGAACGTCGTAGGTCGTCGTATCGTACGCCGGTTGGAAGCCGACTTTGACGGCGACGCGCTGTGAGGCGCGATTGGCTATCGCTGCGACGTAGATCGCCGTCTTGCCCCGGCTGAGGATGTCCGCCGCCGTCGCCGCGACGACCGCCGTCGCCAGGCCCTGACCGCGCCGCCGGGGAGCCGTCCAGACGGACATCACCTCTTCCGTCCACGCCGTCCCATTCGCCGCGCACGCATGAGCGACGACGCGGTTTTCGATGATGATGCCGAAGGGCCGGAACCCGCGTGCGAGCGCATCAACGAATGGCGTGCCGCCCCCCATCGCCGCACTCGACACCATCAGCGGCGCGTCCGCGAGTGTCAGCGGTCGGGCGGCGAACGATGATGACGGCGGGTTGATCGCGGTCGCGGCGAAGACCGTTTCGCTCTCCTGACTGGGCATGAGCGGGAACACGGAGGCGAGCGCGGGGAGCATCCGCGGGCGATGCACGGCGATCCGCCGCACACCGGGCGGGCAGGCGGCGATCAATGGCAGGAGTGCCTCAGTATCCGCCGCCTCAAATCGCGCCGCCAGTGCATCGTCGTCTTCCCGCGTGACGACGAGGACGCCCGCGAGCGTGCCGTCACGCAGCGCACCGATACAGCGAACGTCGCGGTCATAGCGAATCGCGCAGAGCAGTTCGATGCCGCCGACCGGGTCATGCGCGAGGAAGGCCGTCGCCTGTTCGGGTGTGATGCCCTGAGCGATCACGACGGCGCTCATTCGCCGTCCGTGAAACGCACGCCGTACCGCCCGCGCAGATAGTCGTACATGAAGGCGGTCGCGTCCGTATTGACGCCCCGGTATCCATCGCGAATTTCGGAAAACTGGAGCATGAAGACGATGTCACCGTTGCGGTAGTGGCAGTAGAGCGACCAGCGCTCATCTCGCTCCAGCAGGGTGAAATCGGAGACGATCTCCGCGCCGTGCGCGCGCAGGTGGTGGTAGCACCGCTCCAGATCGTCCACGATGAAGCCGAGGTGATGCCAGCGCGAGGGGATGCCGTCCGAGAGCGGCGCGACCTGCGTCCCGAAGATGAAGAGCGACGTGAGGCCCGTCGTCAGCACCGTCTGGTGCGGGTCGTCGCGCATGATCGCCATACCGACGACGGTATGGAAGAAATCCCGCGCGGCGGGGCGATCGGCGACGGTGATCGGGAGGTGATCGAAGGCGAGGGTGCGGAACGGGCCGGGGGCGCCGATCAACGGCTCGGCATGGACAATAAATCTCTCCGTCCCGAAGTGCGCGACCGTCTCGCCGACGAACATGTCCGGGTAGACGATCTCATCCTTCGGCGTGCGGATACGTAAGCGATGGCCGCGCCGCAACTCCGCCGGGATCGCGTGCTCCAACGCCTCATGGAAGATGTCCATCGCCTTCAGCGTCGCCGGGAACTCCCGCTCCCCGACGCGGAGGATGATCTGATAGATTTGTTCGGGTTCCGCCATCGTCTCTGCTTTCTCCGTTAGTGCCTAGCAACGGGCGTTACAGCCGCTCCCACTCCTCACGGCTGATGCCCGCTTGACGAAGAATACGCGCGAGTAAACCGACACCGATATCGCCGCCATGTGGATTGGGGATGGTGATTTTCACTTCGTCGCGCTGCATAAACTCGTGTTTCGTACCCGTGCGTGGTCCGGTGAAACCGAAGTGACGCAAATGGCGGATGAGATCGACGCGCTTGATCGGACGGAGTGACGGCATTACACCGCCGCTGCTTCGATGACGAGGCCGATGCCGTCAACGGTCGGAAGCGCGTCATGGTCAGCAATCTTGAGCAGCAACCAGTCTTCCAGTACCTCCTGCAATTCCTCCCGACATGCCTCGACCGTATCCGCATTCGCCAAGACCCCTTGAAAGCCAGGGATCTCTCCATACACGGTTCCGTCGTCGGGCAAGATTTCGTAGTGCGCACGCCGCATCGCGGCCTGGATGTATTTCGTCAGCATATCTCGCTCCTTCACCTTCGTGTAAATCGCTTTCCCTACTGTATCACGCACCTGCCGTCGTCGGTGCGGCATCGCGGCGTTGCTTGCCGCACAACCGTGCCCATAAGCCGCTCAGGATGAGGCTGCCGAGCAGGTAGAGACCCATGCGGCTGCTCGCCTTGACGGTGCGGTCCATCATCTCGCCGTAGAAGGCGGGGCCGTTATTCCCCGCGCCGACCGCGCTCAACTTCTCCAGCACCGGGGGCGCGGCGGCGAGACCGGCGAGCGCGGTGACGGGGTAGACCTTCGCCTTGATGCCGATGAGAACGGAGACGCAGGCCGCGATCACCATGCCGCGCGAGAGTTGCGCCGCGCGCTCTTCGCCGAGCATGGCGACGGGCGTCATCTTGCCCGCCGCTTTGTCGGAGCGCCAGTGGAAGAAATGGTGATTGAGCAGCACATCGGTTGTGAAGAGACCGGGCGGGAGGGCGGCAACGACGGGCGCCCAGCCGAGTTTGCCGCTCTGCGTATAGTAGGAGCCGAGCGTCGGCAGGAGGCCGAATGAGGCGAGGATGCCCGCCTCCCCGAGGCCGTGGCCGATGTAGCCATAGGCGAGCGGGGGCGCGACGTAGAGCGTGCCGAGGCCGAACCCGGCTGCCGCGAGACCGAGCACCGCCGGGCCACTCGTCTTCGTCAGCCCGAGGCCGCAGAGGAGCGCCGTCCCCCAGAGCCCCGCCGCAACGAGATTTGCCTGCTGCTCGGAGAGAATGCCGCCGGTCAGCGCGCCAGAGGAGGTATCGAGCGTCCCCTCCGCCGCCATCGCGATTGCCCGCTCGTCCGCGCCGGAGCGGAAGTCGAAGATGTCGTTCGTCACATTGGAAGCGAGGTGCGCCGCCACTGCCCCAACCAGCGTCAGGGCGAAGGGCACGGGCCGGAAGACGCCCTCTCGCTTCCAGGCCAGCGCCGCGCCGATGCTCACCGGCATCGCCATCACCGGTACGACATTGGCGCGCGTCACCGCCGCGAAGCGCTCGAACCGCTGATTGATCGTGCTCCCCGGATAGCCCCACCGCTGCGCGCCCGGAGCGAAGGTGATCGGTTGCGTATGCACCGCGCCCTCCCGCCGGGTGGCGACCGTCACCGTCTCCGGCACGATGCGCACGGCGCGATGTGTCCGTGCTCCCGGCTTCGGAGCCTGCTTCATACGCGCGCCGATCTGTGCGAGCAGGTCGTCGTTCACCACCGTGTCATGGACAATGACCGCGCGCCCCGTTCCTTCCAACCACGCCGCATCCGTGGGCGCGCCGATGCGAAAGGCGACACCGTTGCGCCGCCGGAGCGCCCGATGCGCCGCCGAGCCCTCCGGCACGGCGTACGCGAGCGACAGCGTCTCCGCTGTGCGCGTGTAGGCGAACGGCGTCTCAACAAATTGTGGCGCACTCTCCGCAACCGTCGCGATCAGGGCGGAAGGATGCGCATCGAGCACGGTATCGAGCAGGGAATGGACCGCTTTGTCCATCGGTTATGCTCCTTGGATAACGACTGGTCAGACGGGCGCTACGGCAAACTATAGCAGGGAACAGCAGTACGACGTTCCCTTCCGCATGTGCGTCTACGCCACGTACGCCACAACCGATCTGGCATACACTCTGACTGTGATATGCGACCACAATGGGAAGGGAAGATTAATGGCAGAGACGACTTCAGCAATTGCGACCTTGCTCCAAGACCTCGTGCGCATCGATTCGGTCAATCCGAGCCTTGTGCCGGGCGCGGCGGGGGAGGCAGCAATCGCCGCATACATCGCCGATTATCTGCGTGCGTCCGGCTTCACAGTTTACGTCGATGAGGCCGCGCCGGGTCGCGCCGGTGTGATGGCCGTCCTCCCCGGCACACGGCGGGGTGACGCGCCCGGCCTCGTCCTCTGCGGACACACGGATACCGTCGGCGTCGCGAACATGACCGATCCGCCCTTCGACGGCCGCATCGAGGGCGACCGCCTCTACGGGCGCGGCGCACTCGATATGAAATGCGGCGTGACGGCGATCCTCGATGCGGCCCGCACCATTGCCGCCGAGGGGCCGCTCGACGGCGACCTGATCCTCGGCCTCGTCGCGGACGAGGAGTACGCGAGCGTCGGCGTTGAGCAGTTCGTCGTCAAACTGAAGGAGCGCGGCCTGCATCCGTCAGCGGGGATCGTCACCGAGCCGACCAATCTCGCCCTCGTCCACGCGCACAAGGGGTTCACCTGGGGGCGGATCGAGACGGTCGGCCACGGCGCGCACGGCAGCGCCTATGCGACGGGCATTGACGCGATCGCGCTAATGGGGCGTGTCATCGGTCGCCTCGAAGCGTTCGACCGGACGGAACTGCCGCAGCGGACGCACCCACTCCTCGGGCGGGCCTCGCTGCATTGCTCGCTCATCTCCGGCGGCGTCGAACTCTCCACCTACCCGGATCGCTGCACGCTGGAGATCGAACGCCGGATGCTGCCCGGCGAGACGCCCGCCGCCGTCCGCGACGAGATCGAGGCGATCCTCGCCGACCTGCGTGCCGCGTCATCCGACTTCACGGCGACCTACACGCAGTTCTTCGAACGCTCCCCGCTGGAAGTGCCGGACGACGCGCCGATTGTCCGCGCCATCGATGCGGCCGCCACGCCGCTGCTTGGCGCCACACCCCCGCACACCGGCATGTCCGGCTGGACGGACGCGCAAGTCCTCGACGGCGCCGGCATCCAGTCCGTCCTCTTCGGCCCCGGCGCGGAAGCGGACCCCGCCGCCGAAACCCTCGCCGCCGCGCACGCCGCCGTCGAATACGCCAGCATCTCGTCCACCGCGACATGCAGCCGCATCCTCGCCACCATCGCCCGCTCCTTCTGCCGCGCGCCGGAGGGACGCTAACCACAGAGAGCACAGAGGAAACACAGAGGAGAGGAGAAATTTCTTTCTTCTCTTCCCATCTCTGTGTCCTCTGTGCCTCTGTGGTTCAAGATTCAGGGTTTCCGTTCGTAAAGTGTGACGCCATCGCGGGACGAGAGGGCCGTGTAGCCTTCGTCGGGGAGCATGGCGGCGAGGGGGGTGTAGAGAGACTGATATGGGCGGGCGATGTCGCCGTGGGTATCGAGGAGAACGTAGGACGCGCCGATGCCCTCGGGGAACTCGAAGAGCGCTTCGCGGTGAGCGAGATGCGGGGCAAGGCCCGTCTGTGCGCTGACCGACGCATCGGGCGGGATCAGCGCGAGTGCTGCCGCGACCGCCTCCTGGTGCGTCTGGTCGTCCCGGAAGCGCGCCAGATCGAATCCACGAGCGGGCGGGAACGGGCTCGCCACCCAGAAGGCGATAGCCGCGCAGACGATGAGCAGGGCGAGGACGGCCCTAACCCCCCAGCCCCCTTCCCCAGTGGGGAAGGGGGAGAAATGCGGGAAGATGGTTAGCAGTAGGCCACGGTGCCCCACGCGAGTCACCCCTTCCCCCGTGGGGAAGGGGCCGGGGGTTAGGGCACATACCGCCGCGATCCAGATGAGCGGCAGGACCTCCGCTGAATAGTGGAGGCGGAGGTGGGACTGCGGCGCGTGTGTCGAGAGCAGGTGGAAGGCGAGCAAGGGCACGGCGGCGAGCAGTTCGACAGGGGCGGCGAGGGGGAGGAATCCGGCGCTGCCGAGCAGGCCGAGCAGCGTCAGCGCTGTGCCCCAGGTCAGCAGATGGGCGAGGGCGCGCTCCGGGTGCGTGACGAGGCCGGTGAGGATGCCCGCCGCGCCCTTGCCGAGGTAGCCGTAGCGCCGTTCGAGATCGGACGGGCCGACGCGGAAATGCGGCATGATGAGCAGCGTCGTGAGGATGCCCCACCCGACCGCAATACTGGCGAGGGTCGCCGCCAGCCGCCGCTCCCGCCGCAACCAGCACAGCCAGGCGATGCCGAGAAGCAGGAGGACGGTATCCTCCTTCAAGACGAGGAGTGGGAGCAGGGCGCAGAGGGCCGCCCGCCGTCGCCCATCGAGGATGAACAGGTAGCCAAGAAAGGCGAAGAAGGGGGTCATCGTCTCCGGGTGGAAGTCGAAGTTGACGGCGTGATGGAGGTACGGCGAGGCGAGGTACGCCCCCGCGACGAGCGCGGCGATGCCGTCGCGCCGCACCAGGCGGCGTGCCACATGGAATAGTGGGATCGCCGCCGCCGCAGCGATAATCGCTTGGGTGACGAGCAGCAACTCCGGCGACGGCCAGAGGCGATAGAGCAGCGCGTAGAGCAATAAGACCGGCTGCACATGCTGACCGAGGAAGTTATAGGGCACGAATGAGGTCGCGAAGAAGCGGCCATGCGCGGTGTTCCAGATGATCTGATCGAAGAAGGCGAGATCGTTCGCCGCCGAGTGGTACGCCCGATGATGCAGCACGGCGGCGACCGCGAAGCCGATACCGACGAACGCGGTCATGCTGTAGATGAGGACGGACGGGGAAGCCCACGTTTTAGCCCACCCCCTGCCCCCCTCCCGCGTCGGGAGGGGGAACCCATATGAAATGCTGGGGCGTTCCGCAATGAGCGAGGGTGCGGAAATGCCTTGTCTTGCTCCCCCTTCCCCCGTGGGGAAGGGGGCCGGGGGGTTAGGGCAAATCACCGCGCCGTCACGTCGATGAAGTGGACTCCCGCCGCGCCGCTCGGGAAGTTTCCTTCTTCCTTCGTCGGTTGCAATGCGCCGCTTGCGTTGGCTTCGGTCGCTCCGAGCGTGCCATTCCCTTCGTAGCAGCGGACGCCGAGCATGTAATTGCCACTCTTCGGCGGCGTCCAGGGATACTCCCAGAGCACCCAGGACTGTGGCGAGGGCTTCGCCGTGATCGTCGCGGGCTGCCATGTCGTGCCGCCATCCGCCGTCACCTCGACCTTGCTCACGCCACGCAGCCCGCCGAAGGCGATGCCCTGCATCACGATTGGCTGCCCCGGCGCGATCGCGTCTCCCTTGACGGGAAAGTCGATGCGCGAGAGCGTCTTGACAACCGCCGTGCTGTTCCACCCCTGCGACTCATAGAAGCCCTTGGAATGGCTCTTCTGGACGGTGATGCGCGTCACCCACTTGACGTGCTTCTCGCCGTACCGCCCCGGCGTGATGATCCGCGCCGGGTAACCATGCTTCTGCGGTAGCGGCTCGCCATTCATGCCATAGGCGACGATCACGCCCTCGGCGGCGACCTTGTCGTACGCAATGGTATTCGTGTAGCCATCGTTGGCGGTGAAGAGCACTTCGGTCACGCCGGGGGCGGGCTTCGCCATGTCGATCAGTTGCTGCAACGGGACGCCGTGCCAGGCCGCCGTGCTGATGAGGCCGCCGCCGAGCAGGTTGCCGATGCAGGCGAGCGTCGCCGTCAGGTCGGCGGCGGGCAGCGCCTTGAGGTCCGCGAAGGAGAGCGTCATCGGGTTCGCCACATCACCATCGATCGCCAGTTGCCAGACCGCCGCATCGCTGATCTGCGGGTCGGCGAGGTTCTTTGTCACACTGTAGAAGGTCGCATTATCCGTGATCGGCTGGACGGGCCGCTTCGGGCGGTGCCCGTCGTAGCCGAGCGTCGAGATGCGCTGGAGGCCGAGCGAGAACGCACCGAGCGCCACCACCGCACCCGCGCCGACGAAAGTGAGCACATGTCGCCGCGTCACCGACCGCGCGCCGCTCTCGGTCGCCGCCTCGTCAGGCGCCGTCTGCCGCCGCACCAGCATGAAGAGCACGGGCAGGAGGATGCCGAAGAGCAGGTAATCGCAGAGAATCGCGACAATGCTCAAGGCGCGCCCGGTAGCGAGCGCGTGGCCGTGATAGTTCTCGGTGAGGATGGGCCAGAGGGCGGCGAGCGTCACGACCCAGAGGCCGAGCCCGACGAGCGGCCCGAACGCCCAGCGCTTCCACGCCGGTGCATCCTCCCGGCCCCAGGTGCGCGCGTACCACCCCGCGACGGCCGCGCCGACGATCAGTTGCGCGCCAACGGCGGAGAGTTCGGGGATCAGTTTCGCGAATTGGCCGATAATGCCGAGGATATTGCCCGATGTTTGCCCCGGCACGAGGGGGATGATCCGTTCGGTAATCAGCCCCGGCACCGAGGCGATGCCAAAGAAGAGGCGGTGCCCGAACATCGCCGCTGTCATCCAGAGCGCGGCGATCACGCCGATCAGTTGCGGGTGGGGAACGCGCGCGGTGCGTTCGACTTCTTCCTCAGTCATTGTCGTCTTCATTGTCGTGACCTTTCGTTAGCAGCCCTCGCTCTGTGTTGCGCGGCGGTGGGTCATTCTCCCACTTCCGCGACACTCCGGGCGGTATGGACGATCCGTTGCGCGCGGAGTTGGGCGGCGGCGGCGGTGAAGTAGTCAGCGATGTCGCCCTGGGCGCGAATCCAATCGAGATAGCGGGCGAGGCCCGCTGCGAGCGGCACCTGGGGTTGCCAGCCGAGAGCGGCAATGCGGGTGATGTCGCTGGTCAGGTGGCGGATTTCACCGGGCCGGAACTCGCCGGGGAACGCAGGCGCGACGGGTACGCCGAGCGCGTCCGCGAGCGCGCGGGCGAGGTCGCCGATTGTCGTCCCGACACCGCTGCCGACGTTGAAGACACCGCCATCCGCGCGCGCGTCGGTGGCGGCGAGCAGGTTGGCGCGGGCGATGTCCTCCACAAAACAGAAATCGCGCGTCTGCCGGCCGTCCTCGTAGATAACCGGCTGGAGATGATTGAGGAGGCGGGTGCAGAAGATGGCGATCACGCCGGTATACGGGTTGAAGATGCTCTGGCGCGGGCCATAGGTGCAGGAGTAGCGAAGCGCGACCGTCGGGGTGCCGGTTTGCCGCCCCCACGCCAGCACGAGCCGCTCCTGATCCGCCTTCGAGATCGCGTAAACCGTCTGCCCACCAATCGGCGTCCGTTCCGGCGTCGGCACGGGCATCGCGGGGTGGTCGGTTGTGTCCAGTACCTCCCAGACGCCTGCTTGCAACTGCGCGAGGGGGCGCGCTTCCGGGAAGAAGATCGCGCCGTCGCTGCCGCGATAGGCGCCCTCGTCGTAGACGGCCTGCGAGGAGGCGACGACGACCTTGCGGACGGGCAGACGCTCGTCGCGGATCGTTTCGAGCAGGAGCGCGGTGCCGTACGAGTTCACCTCGATATATTTGGCAATCTCCGGCATGTAGCCGCCGTACGCCGCCTCGTGGAAGACGACATCCACGCCATCCAGCGCGGCGCGGAGATCGGCACGGTTGCGGACATCGCCGGTCTGATACTCGGCCTGCGGGTTCAGCCAGGCGGGGGCGCCGTTGCGGTGCGTCTGCGGCTCGTAATTGTCGAGCACGCGCACCTGCCATCCCTCCGCCACGAGCAGATCGACGATATGCGAGCCGATCAGTCCCGCGCCGCCGGTGACGAGAGCGGTCGCCATTAGTCTTCCCCTCCCGCCGCGCTCAGGCGGTCATCGGGGCGGGGAACGAATGACCGGGGCGCGGCGTCTTCCCAGAGACGCAGATGGCGGACGGCGGCGGCGGTGGCGGGCGCATCGTGCGGCCCGGCGAGATAGGTAGACAGATACTGAAAGTCCCCCACCTCATCGACATCCCACGTCACGGCGAGGGAGTGCAGCGTGATACGCCGCGCGCGCGCGTTCGCCCGCAGGTCGTCGTAGACGGTGGTCGTGCTCATCGGTACAACGCCGAGGATGTCCACGCCGCCGCGCTGCCCGATCAGGCTGTACCCGCCGTCGTAGGTCGGGACGAGGACCGCCATCGACGCATCGAGTGCGGCGAAGGCGGCGGAGACGGTGCGCGCGGGCAACTGCGGCGAGTCGGACGCGATCAACACCGTCCGGTCGTAGCCATGCGCCGCCGTCCAGCGGAAAATCTGCTGCTGTCGCTCCGTCCAGTCCGCCCCCTGCTGGGCGAAATAGCCGTCCGCCGCGCCGACGAGGGCGGGGAAATCGGCGGTCGCGGGCGCGAAGGCCCAGAGCACATCGTACCCTCGCGCCGCGCCGCTGGCAGTGGCAGTGGGGCGAAAGCGCGCGGCGATATCGGCGAGGAAGGCGCGATACAACGCTGCCGCCCGCGCATCACCGATTGTGCGCCCGAGCCGGGTCTTTACCGTCCCCGGCACCGGCTCCTTCGCCCCAATCACCAGCGCGCGACGCGGTTCAATGGCAATACTCATAGGAAACCTCACCCCCTGCTCCCTCTCCATTGCGATGGAGAGGGGAAAATACCGAATGTTCAAAATCACCTGATGGGAATGCTCATCGCGTACCTGCGACTGCTTCGGCTCCCCCTTCCCCGGTGGGGAAGGGCGGGTGCCCTTTGGGCAGGAGGGGGTTAGGGCTCCACCCCGCGTATCGGTAGGCGGTGCTGAGAATGACAACGGCGGCCTTGATGCTGCCGCGCACGGTGCCGCCGACTTTTGATCGGCCGGCCGCGCGCTTGCGGTATGAGACGGGCACTTCGCGCACGCGCAGCCCGGCGCGCGCCGCCTTGACGAGCATTTCCGTAGACCAACCGTACGTCCGCTCCTGCATCCGCAAGGCGGCGAGGGCGTCAGTACGGATAGCGCGAAAAGGGCCGAGATCGGTGATCGCCAGGCCGTATCGCCGGAGGATGCGCGCCGCCAGCCAGTTGCCGCATCGCTGCTGCGGCGTCAAGGCGCCCCGTTCCACCGCGCCGCGCACCCGCGAGCCCATCACGAGGTCCGCCTCGCCAGCCAGGACAGGTGCGAGGATAGCGGCCAGATCGGTCGGGACATCGCTCGCGTCGCCATCGAGCAGGACAATGATCTCCGCGCCGAGACGCAGGGCGAGCGCGACACCCGCCGCGCAGGCCGCGCCGTAGCCGCGCTCCGGCTCGCTCGCGACGACGGCGCCCGCCTCCCACGCGACGGTCGCGGTGTCATCCGTGCTGCCGTTGTCGACGACGATCACCTCATCGAGGAGATCGCGCGGCAGACTGCGGACGACCTGGCCGATGGCCGCTTCTTCATTCAGCGCAGGGATAACAGCGAAAACGCGTGGTTGCATGGGACGCACCCCCTGATCGACGATCGGCGAGACGCCTTTCGATAGTGTAAGAATGCGCCGGGAGCGTTACTCATCGCTTGCCAACTTCTTACCGCATTCTTACGATGCGGAGGGAAAATGAAACGATCCGCCCTCTCCGCGCGTGTCATCAGGGAGAGGCACGCACGGCGCGTGTTTTCGGTGTTGGGGGAAGAAAGCAGAGGGACGAGTGTGAGCGAGCGAGAACGGGTGCAACTCCTGCTCTGGCGGACGGGATTCGGCGCGACACCGGCGCAGGTGGACGCCGCCACCGCGCAGGGATATACCCAGGCGGTCGAGGATGTCCTCGGCTATCCCGACCAACCCGCGACGCCGCCCCCCCTACCGCCGTGGCCGATCGCGCTGGATGTCGTCACCGGTGCGGATGAGAAGGCGAATTACACGAAGGCGGTGCTCGCTACCCAGCGGGAGCGCAATACCGCCCGCAGCACCGGCAACCAGATGCTGCTCGGCTGGTGGGCGGACAGGCTCCGCACCAGCGCGACGCCCTTGCAGGAGAACCTGACGCTCTTCTGGCACAATCACTTCGCCACCTCGGCCGATAAAGTGGACCGACCCGCCTACATGCTCCAGCAGAATCAACTCTTCCGTGCGATAGGCACGGGCAAGTTCGTCGACCTCCTCATCGCCGTCTCCAAGGACCCCGCGATGCTCATCTGGTTGGACGGCCAATCGAATGTCAAAGGGCACCCGAACGAGAATTGGTCGCGCGAGGTGATGGAGTTGTTCACCCTCGGCATCGGCAACTACACCGAACAAGATGTCCGCGAGGGCGCGCGAGCGAGCACCGGCTGGACGCTCGCCGCCGATGGCACGGTGGCGTTCAACCCGCAACGTTTCGATAACGGCTCGAAGACGATCCTCGGTCAGACGGGCGCCTTCAACCTCGATGACTTCTCCCGGATGCTCGTCAACCGGCCGCAGACGGCGAAGCGCATCGCGCAGAAGCTCTTCATCTGGTTCGCCGGCGACGACCCCGGCGATGGCGACCTCGCGCCGATGCTCGATGCCTGGAACGCGACGGGCGGCGAGATACGTAGCGTCCTACGCGCCCTCTTCCTCAGCGACGCCTTCACCGTCGAGCGCGCAACGGCGGCCCACATCAAGAATCCCGTCTCCTGGACGGTCGGCATCCTGCGCGGGCTGGGCGTGGACATCACGGGGCAGCAATTGGCGGGCCTGATGGTCTCGCAGGAGATGACGATCTTCCGCCCGCCGAATGTCGGCGGCTGGCCGAACGGCACGGCGTGGATCAGCCCGTCGAATCAGGTGCTCCGCTTCAATCTCGCTGCCGGGCTGGTCGGCAAAGTCGGCCTGCTCTCCGGCAAGGCGGACGACGCCTTCCTCAACGAGATCGCCGACCGGCTCGGCGGCATCCCGATCGCGGACGATCTGCGCGGCAGGTTGCTCGCCCTCGGCAGCGGCCCGGAAGGTAAACGCGCCGTCACGCAAATTCTGCTCGCCGGGCCGGGCTATCAGACGCGGTGAATGTGAAACGCTCCGACGCTCGCATACGTGCAAGGATTGAAAACGCATGATGGCATCACGGGAACAAGCGCCCGACCGGAGCAATCGCGTGGGGTGAGTGATGCATGATGCCACAACGAGTTTTGTATCAATGGGAGGCTTTGATGGGCGATCGTGAACGTGTACAACTGCTGCTCTGGCGTGCCGGGATGGGAGCCACCCCCGCCCAGGTCGATGCGGCGACCGCGAAGGGGTATGCCGGTGCGGTCGATGATATGCTCAACTACCCCGATGCACCGGCGAGCGCGCCGGACCTTCCGGCATGGCCAGCCCAGCCGAAAGGCAAACTGACCGGCGACGCGAAGACGGCGCTGGCGAAAGAGATCAATCAGGCGAATCAGCAGGGAATCAAGACGGCCTCCTCCTGGTGGGCGGGCCTGATGCGCACCAGCGCGACGCCCTTGCAGGAGAACCTGACGCTCTTCTGGCACAACCACTTCGCTACCGCCAATGACAAGGTGCGCCGCCCCGCCTTCATGCTCCAGCAGAATCAACTCTTCCGCGCGCTAGGCGCGGGCAAGTTCGTCGATCTGCTCATCGCCGTCTCGAAGGACCCGGCGATGCTCCACTGGCTCGATGGGCGCGAGAATGTCACGGGGCACCCGAATGAGAACTGGTCGCGCGAGGTGATGGAACTCTTCACCCTCGGCATCGGCAACTATACCGAACAGGACGTCCGCGAAGGCGCGCGGGCGAGCACCGGCTGGACACTCTCCTACGACGGTCAGGTGGCCTTCGCGCCCAAGCGGTTCGACAGCGGCTCGAAGACGATCCTCGGTCAGACGGGCGCCTTCAACCTCGACGACTTCTCCCGGATGCTCGCCGGGAAGCCGCAGACGGCGCAGTACGTGAGCAGCAAGCTCTTCCGCTGGTTCGTCGGCGACGACCCCGGCGATGGCGACCTCGCGCCGATGCTCGATGCCTGGAACGCGACGGGCGGCGAGATACGCAGCGTCCTGCGCGCCCTCTTCCTCAGCGACGCCTTCACGCCGGAGCGGGCGGCGAGCGCGCACATCAAGAACCCGGCCGCCTGGACGATCGGCGCGGTACGCGGCCTGGAATCGGACGTCACCAATGACCAAATCGTCACGATGCTGGACCAGCAGGGGATGCGCCTCTTCTACCCGCCGAATGTCGGCGGCTGGCCGAATGGCCCGGCGTGGATCAGCCCATCGAATCAGGTGCTACGCTTCAATCTCGCCGGTGGGGTGGCGATGAAGAGTGGCGCTCTCTCCGGTAAGGCAGATGACGCCTGGATCGGCGAGCTGGCCGACCGGCTCGGCGGCATCCCGATTGCCGATGATGTCCGCGGCAAGTTGGTCGCGCTGGGGACCGCCACCGAGGGGCGCCGCGCCATTGCCCAGGTGATTCTTGCCGGGCCGGGCTTCCAGGCTCGTTAGTCTACGAAAAGGAGCGAACGCAATGTCAGACCACGAACGCGAACCGTTTATGCCCTCCCGTCGCCAGTTTCTCAAGTATGGCGCGGGCAGCGCCCTCGGCATCGGCCTCGCCGCCAGCGGCATCCCGCTCTTTCGCGGCTTCGCCAATGACGTGAGCGCGGCGCCCCTCTATGTCCCAAACCTGACGCCGGGCGTGGGCATCCCCGCCAACCCGGAGGATCGCACCCTCGTCGTCCTCCAACTGAGCGGCGGCAACGATGGCCTGAATACCCTCGTCCCGTATAACGACCCGGCGTATCAGCAACTGCGCCCGACCATCGGCCAGAAGGTGAGCGACGTGCTGCCGATCTCGGACACGCTCGCCTTGCACCCCGGCCTCAAGCCGCTGGTGGACATCTTCAACAAGGGCCAGCTCGCCGTCGTCGAGGGCGTCGAGTACCCGCACCCGAACTTCTCGCACTTTCGCGGCACGGAGATCTGGATGACCGCCGATGACAAGAACGTCGGCTCGCTCGGCTGGATCGGCCACGCGCTCGACCACCTCTCGAACCATCCGGCATTGGTCGCCGCCTCGCTCGGCGTGACGACGCCCCGCGCGCTGGTCGGCATGCAGCCGACGGACATCGCCCTCGGCGGTTCGCTGAAAGACTTCGTCTACAAGCCAGTCGGCAAGATCGACCCCGGCGCGGTCTCGGCGATCTACGATTACATGAATAGCGTGACGACTGCGGACAATAAGTATGCGAAACTGATTACGGCGAGCCACGGCATCGCGCAGGATGCGATGGCGGGCGTCGCGAAGGTGGCG
>JBPCMC010000069.1:0-4223 GCA_051002645.1 Thermomicrobiales bacterium | reverse complement strand
CGCAACTGACGGCGCGCGGGGTGGCGACGAGGAAATCGATGTACTCGGTGTCGGAGCAGCGTGGTGCATTCATGCCGACTACTCTACTCGCTCGCGACCGCTGCGCTCAACTGCGTAAGTCCTATGGATGGTGATAACGCGATGATAGTCCGTCTTGCTTCCGGTCAGACGCGCTAGGCTTACCGCAAGAAGCAGCCAACAATTCGGTATACGCTCATCTTGTGCCGCGAATGCTTGACGGTAATGGTTCGACCCCTCTTGGTAATATAGTTGCGCATAGACAAGAGTTGGTGCCTGAATCGCCGCGAGAATTAGATGACTTCGTTGCTGAACAGCGGGGAACCTATTCTTGTCCTTCGGATGATTCCGCAGTTTAGCCAGAACGTCACGCGGTATGATCGTTGGCATACTCCGAACGTGAGAGCAACCGCGTTCAGTCGCGCTATACAAGTCCTGTAAATCGGCCGACCAGCCGATGGGAATATCAGCGTCACCAGATAGATCAATCGTCGGTACGGTTGCGATGCCAAGAGCCTTCTTTAGAGCGTCGCCTAGTGAAGTGTTAACCATCCCATACCTCTTTGAAGCCGATTGCCGTATGTTTCGTGTCTGTATCGTGAGGGTGACGGGGCTTGCACCCGTACTTCTGTGTGAGAAACACGGCCCCAGACCGTGCGCGTCTGCTGATTCCGCCACACCCCCAGATGTGTTTAATACCTCAGTTTATGTTTCTCATGGTGCCTCTTGTTCTCGTCGTGCTGCCGGGCGTCCTCTGTTTGACTTCCCGTACGGTGTGTTCAGATCAATACCAAGTACGTCCCCGTACATCCGTGCCTCATACCGCTGTGTTTCCTGCACGTCTAAATCGAAGTTATTGATCAGGGACTTCGCCGCGACTTGGTAACTCTCTGCATTGCCCGATTTTCGTACCTTGAATGCGCCCCGCTCTCCCAAGTCCGTGGCAATGAAGCCAACGACACGCTTGGTGCGGTCATATAGAAGTTTCACGGCATTGGGCCTGCCTAATTTCTCATATGCAGCACGATTGACCTGAAATGTGCCTCTGAGTTGCAGGGAGATAAAAGGGCGCATATCGTCCCTCGATACATACGCTTGGTCTAGCACTTCCCACTGCATCTGATCTTGAGCCATGTTTTCCCCTCCAAAGGCGTCCGTACAGTTCCTCGTTCCGTGCGAAGTGTATCTTAAAGAGGCTATCGCGTCAAGCAGAATTCGTTGTGCGCGAAATTATGTTGGAATTATGCTCTGGGTTGCGTCTGGTTGCGTCTGGTTGCGCATTCACGATGGCTCATCCATGACTTGCCGCATCTGCTACAATCGGAGCATGAACACGGACAAGAAGAAGCCAGACCAGTCCAAGATCAGCCTCGCACCGCTCTCCTTCGAGGAAGCCCTTGACGCCTTCCTGCACACCCCGCCGATGCCGAAGGAGCCGCCCAAAGAGCGGAAGCCGAAGGACGAATAAGAACGGACGGCCTATCACCGTCCGTTCTTATTATGTCAACTTGGCTGTGTCAAGTATATAGTCGCCAAGAAAATTATGGCGCTGTATCTACGTAATCTTGTTCTTCGTGCATTCTCTGTGCTCTCTGTGCCTCTGTGGTTGATCTTTCGGTAAGGAGAAATGACGCGATGCGTGTGATGGAGATGCGAGGGGTGATTCGGGCGCGGGCGCGGGCACTGCGGGAGGAATATCTGCGCGATCTGCGGCGGATCGTCGATATGGACAGCCCGACGGACGACAAAGGAGCGGTCGACGCGGTCGGGCGGGTCGTGCGCGGGTGGCTGGAGGCGAATGGCGGCACGGTCGAAACCTTTCCGCAGGTGGAGCGCGGCGATCATCTGCGCGCGACATGGCCGGGCGCGGAAAGCAGCCCGTCGCTCGTGCTCGTCGGGCACATCGATACCGTCTATTCGATGGGCAGCGTCGCGAGCCGGCCATTCACGATCGCGGGCAACCGGGTCACCGGCTGCGGCGTCGCCGACATGAAGTCGGGCATCCTCAGCGGCATCTATGCGCTGCGCATCCTCCGTGAACTGAACGTGCCGCTGCCGACCGTGCGCTATGTCATCAATAGCGATGAGGAAGTCGGCTCGCACTCGTCCCGCGCGCTGATCGAGGAGACGGCGAAGGGGGCGGACGCGGCGTACATCCTCGAACCGGGGCGCGCGGTCGGGCCGGGGTGCGTCGTGACGACGCGGAAGGGGATCGGCCTCTACGATCTTCGCGTCACCGGCAAGGCGGCGCACGCGGGCGGCGAGCCGTGGCGGGGCCGGAGCGCGATTCTGGAGATGGCGCACAAGACCGTCGCCCTGCACGCCCTGACAACACCCGGTCTGCGCGCGGGGAACACCGAGGGCGTCAGCGTCAATGTCGGTGTCGTGCGGGGTGGCTCGCGGCGCAATGTCGTCGCGGCGGAGGCATATGCCGAGATCGACCTCCGCGTGCCGACGGCGGCAGCCGTCGCCGAGGTAGAGGCGGCGATGCGGGCAATCGCCGGTACGTCCACGGTGCCGGATACCACGGCTGTATTGACGGGCGGCATCAACCGCCCGCCGATGGAGCGCACCGACGCGCAAGACCGCCTGCTTGCCATCGCGGAGCGCATCCTCGACGGCTGGGACATTCCGGTCGAGCCGATCGGCACGGGCGGCGGCTCGGACGGCAACTTCACCGCCGCTATCGGCACGCCGACCCTCGACGCCCTCGGCCCGATGGGTGGCGGCGCGCACTCCCCGGAGGAATGCCTCGATCTCACTACCCTGCCGGAGCGCATCGCCCTCGTCGCTTCCCTGATCGCGGAGACGGTACACCGGGAGGCATAAGAAGAGGAATCAATAGGCGCGTGCGGCGCTTTCGGGCGTGGGAGGATCGCCCGCTGGGTTGGTCCGTAGCCAGAGATAGATATTGGCGACATCTTGATCCGACAGTTCATCGTATGCATAGCGGACGCCGTCCATCTCGCCGGAGCGGACGAGGAGTTGCAGGTCCGCGAGGCGCATCTGCGTGCCGCTGCTCCGCGGGCCGATCCCACCTTCGCCGCGATCGCCGTGGCAGGCGGCGCACCCCGTGACGAGAAACTTCGCTTCGCCCTCGGATGCGCGCTCGCTCAGTTCCGCCGCCGTCGTCGTGGGCGTGGCAGTGCTCGGCGTCACAGACGCACTGCACGCGGCGAGCGCGACGAGCAGCGGCGCCGCGATCCCCGCCACGACCGCCATCCATCGCATCCTTGCCTTGCCCCGAACGCTCGCCTGATGTTGCAACCCTCAGTCCTCATCCCGCCCAAAGGGCACCCGGAGTCCTCAGTCCTCAGTCCTTTGCCCTCGGATACGGCATCGCCATCGCTGCCGTCGTGCCGCCATCGACATAGAGCACTTGCCCGGTGACGAATCGTGCCTCATCCGAGCAGAGGAAGGCCGCCACATCCCCGACATCATCGGGGTGGCCGACGCGGCCAATCGGCACGCGCGTGCCGCCCAATTCGCTCGTATAGTGCGGGTCATCGAAGTAGCGCGGCACCTCGATCAGCCCCGGCCCGATCGCGTTGACGCGGATTTTCAGGGGGGCCAACTCGATGGCGAGTTGGCGTGTGAAGGCGATGATCGCCCCTTTCGTCGCGGCATAGGCGGTGTGATTCGGCATCCCCGCGAAGCCATGCACGCTGGTGATATTGAGGATGCATGGCCCGTCCCCGCCGCGCAGATGCGGCACCGCCTGTTGCGCGGCGAAGAACATCGCCCGGATGTTAAGGTCAAACTCCTCGGCGTAGGTCTCCTCGGTCGTCTCGAGGAAGGGGACGGAGCGCGTCACGCCCGCGTTGTTGACGAGGATATCGAGCCGCCCGAAGGCGGAGACCGTCTCGTCCACCGCGCGGCGGGCATTGACGATCTGTGTGAGGTCGCCGTGCAGGGCAATCGCCTTGCCGCCCTGTTGCGCGACCCCCTCCGCCGCTTCGCGCGCGCCGTCGATGGAGTGCGAGGCATGGAAGGCGACCGTCGCGCCCCGCGCCGCGAGCGCCTCACCGATCCCGCGCCCGATCCCCATGCCCGCGCCCGTCACGAGCGCCACGCGCCCTGCCAGTGAAGAGATCGGTGTCGCCATTGCTTCCTCCGATAGTGGGTAGTGGGCAGTGGGGAGTGGGGAGGAGAGAGTGGGGGACGGGTGTCTGCTGCTCCCTGCTCCCCGTCCCTGTCTCTTCTCC
>JBPCMC010000068.1:0-3842 GCA_051002645.1 Thermomicrobiales bacterium | reverse complement strand
CCTCCTTCGCGATGCGGTCTCCTTACCTCAGTCAGGAAGATGTGTCAAAACTACCGTGGCGGAGGACTAGAGTCCTGTTCGGTGTTTGCGCCCCTAGAGTTTCCGCTCATTTCAGGAGGGAGGGCATCTGCGCCGTCCGGCTTGGATGTGCGGGAAGGATTTATACTGAACATTCCCCGGCCTGTACGCAAGAACCTTGATGCGGGTCCTTTCTCTTTGATATCTCTTCCCAATTGGGAAGAGATCGTCTGCGCCGGTGTCTTTCCATCAGTATTCCATAGCTCGCGTTCCACTATCTGCCGCGTAATTTCGGCGCAGTGCATCGGTGCGCCGGCATCGGTAAGCACGATCTCGGCGGCGGATAAAGAATTCATGGAGCACTCTCTCTGCTAAATGTCTTCGTATAAGCATTTTCAAGTCTATCATACGCATCGCATGAGCCATCGCAGCGGATGGACTCACATAACAGGTCGTGTCTATGGGCACTCCGTCATCCGTCATATGCCGGTATGGCGATGGGCGTGTTAGACTGACTATGCCGCGTCCACACGGGTGGTTACGCAGTACGCAGCGGCACCGCGACGGTCCCCCTGCGAGGAGAACTCCGGCATGACAGAGCACGACACGCGCCCGCTTGACGGGATGGCCTTCGCGACCCGCGCGGTCCACGCGGGGGAGCGGCCGCCGCACCCCGATTACACCCCCGTCGTCACCCCGATCTACCCCGGCTCGTCCTTCGCGTACGACGACATGCAGGTGGTGGACGAGATTTTCGGCGCCACGCGCGAGGGGTACGCCTACACCCGCTACGGCAACCCGACGAATAGCGCGATGGAGGACGCCGTCGCCGCGCTGGAAGGGACGGAGGCGGCGATCGGCTTCGGCTCCGGCATGGCGGCGCTGCACGGCGCGTTCCTTGGCACCGGCATCGCGGCGGGCGATACGGTTGTCGCCTCCCGCGAGTGCTACGGCGCGACAACGACGCTGCTGCGAGGGTATTTCGCGCGCCTCGGCATCCGCACGACTTTCGTGGACGTGCTCGACCTCGCCGCCCTTGAGGAGGTCGTGCAACGGGAAAAGCCGAAGTTCGTCACCTTCGAGACCGTCTCCAACCCGCTCTTGCACGTCGCGGACGGCCCGGCGATTGTCGAGATCGCCCACCGCGCGGGCGCACTCGTCGTCGTGGACAACACCTTCACGACGCCGGTGCTAATGCGCCCCGCCCAGTGGGGCGCGGACATGGTCGTTCACTCGTCCACCAAGTACCTCGGCGGGCACGGCGACGTGACGGCGGGCGTCGTCGCGACGACGGGCGCGCTCCGCCACCAACTGTACGAGATCAACAAGGCGATTGGTGGCATCCTCGGCCCCTTCGAGGCGTGGCTCGTGCTGCGCGGCCTGAAGACGCTCCCGCTGCGCGTCGAGCGGCAGTGCGCGAGCGCCGCGAAGGTGGCAGACTGGCTGACGACGCACCCCGCCATCGCGCATGTCAACTTCCCTGGCCTCGCCGACCACCCGCAGCACGCGCTGATGGAGCGGCTCTCGCTCACCGGACAGTACGGCGGCATGATCTCCTTCGACATCGCGGGCGCGGATAAAGCCGCCGCCTTCCGCTTCATGGAGGCGCTGCGCCTCTGCATCCCCGCGACGACGCTGGGCGATGTCTACTCGATCGTCCTCTACCCGCCGATGTCCTCCCATCGCGGCCTGACCGCCGAGCAGCGCGCCGCCATCGGCATCGGGGACGGCCTGATTCGCCTCTCTGTCGGCATCGAAGCGGTGGACGACATCATCGCCGACCTCGATCAGGCGCTGGGTAAAGTCGGCAGCAGGCAGCAAGCAGCGGGCAGCCGCCGCTAGGCAACGAGGGGGATTGAACCACCAAGGCACCAAGAACACCAAGGAAATGAAAGAAGAATCCCCTCTTGGTGTCCTTGGTGTCCTTGGTGGTTCAATCAGAGCCATTTTGGAAGGGGTGTGCGATGGCGGTTGTGGGGCTGGAGATCGCGGCGCGGGCGCCCTATCTGGGCGGGATGACGTTCGGGGAGGCCGGGGCGTACGAGCGGATTGATGGGGTGATCCATTTCGCCGTCGCTCCGCTACACGCGGCGAATGCGGCGATCGTCGATCTGGACACGGCGGTGCGGGACGCGGCGGGGCGGGTGGCGTTCTCCGCCGATTTCTGCCTCCGGCAACCCGCCGAGCCCGCGCGGGCGAACCGGCGTCTGATCTTCGATGTCCTCAATCGGGGCGGCAGGCGGGCAGTGCCGCGCTTCAATCATGTGCCGCCGGCATTGGCGCAGACGCCGGACATCAACCCCGGCGACGGCTTCCTCTTCCGCCGGGGGTGGAGCGTCGTTTGCTGCGGCTGGCAGTGGGACGTTCACCGCAGCGAGGCGCTGCTTGGTCTGACCGCGCCGGAGGCGCTCGGCAGCGACGGCGCACCGCTCGCGGGCACGGTGCGTGTCTGGTTCCAGCCGAATACCCGCGAGCGGCACAAGCTGCTGGCGGACCGGATGCACCAGCCGTACAACGCCGCCGTACTCGACCAGCCGGACGCCATCCTCCGCGTGCGCGACCGGCCGGACGGCCCGCCTGCGGTCATCCCGCGCGACCGCTGGCGCTTCGCCCGCGACGAGAACGGTGCGCCGACGCCGGACGATGGCTACATCTGGATGGCGGAGGGATTCACCCCCGGCAAGGTCTACGAGGTGATCTACCGCACGCGCCGCTCCCCGGTCGTCGGCGCCGGGATGCTCGCGGCGCGCGATTGCGTCTCCTTCCTGCGCCGGAGCGACGCGGCGGACAACCCATGCGCGGGCCGGATCGACACGACGATCGGCTATGGCGTCTCGCAGAGCGGACGCTTCCTGCGTCATTTCCTGTACACCGGCCTCAATATCGACGAGACGGGGCGGCAAGTCTTCGATGGCCTGCTCATCCATGTCGCGGGCGCGCGGCGGGGCGAGTTCAATCATCGCTACGCCCAGCCCTCCGACCAGCATCAGCCGAGTTTCGGCCATCTCCCGCCCTTCGCCGACGATCCGCAGACCGTTCCGATCACCGAGCAGACGGCGGGGCTGCTCGACCGCCAGCGCGCCCTCGGTGGCGTGCCGAAGGTCTTTTACACCAATACCGCCGCCGAATACTGGCGCGGCGATACCTCGCTGATGCACACCGACATGACAGGCACACGGGATGTCGAGCCGCCTGCGGAGTCGCGTGTCTACCTCTTCGCGAGCACGCAGCATGTCGCCGGGTCGCTACCGCTCGTGGACGGTAACGGGCCCGGCGAGCCGCGCGGGCGCTACGTCGCCAATGCCGTGGACTATGCGCCGCTGATGCGCGCCGCCCTGGTCAATCTGGATCGCTGGATTACTGAAGGCACAGAGCCGCCCGCGAGCGTCTTCCCGCGCCTCGCGGACGGCACGGCGATCACCGGCGCGGCGGTCATCGCCGCATTCCGGCAGATTCCCGGTCTCGATCTGCCCGATCCGGCCCAATTGCCCGTCATCCGCCGCGTCGACCTCGGGCCGGACGCGGCGCGCGGCATTGGCCGCTACCCGACCGAGCCGGGCGAGCGCTACCCGAATTACGTCGCGGTGGTGGACGCGGACGGCAATGAACGGGGCGGCATCCGTATGCCGGACGTGGCCGCGCCGCTGGCGACCTACACCGGCTGGAATCCGCGCCACCCGGAGACGGGCGGGGTGGGGCAGATTCTGCCGATGCAAGGCGCGACCCTGCCGTTCGCCCGCACTGCCGACGAGCGTGCCCGGACGGGCGACCCCCGCCCGTCCATCGCGGAGCGGTACCGCGACCGCGCGGACTACCTCGATCAC
>JBPCMC010000067.1:0-4389 GCA_051002645.1 Thermomicrobiales bacterium | reverse complement strand
GCCGCCGGGGAGGAAGATGCAGTGAGTGAACCGACGGCGGGCGAGGTATTACGGGCGGCGGGGGCGATCAAGAAAGGGCACTTCCTCTTCTCATCCGGCCTGCACGGCGATACCTATGTCGAGAAATTCGACCTGCTGCGCAATCCGCGCGCGACGGAGCAAATCTGCGGCGGCTTCGCGCGCGCCTTCGCGGATGCGGGCGTCGAGGTCGTCGCCGGGCCGACGACGGGCGGCATCCTGCTCGCCTTCGAGACGGCCCGCCAACTCGGAGTGGCGGCGGCGTACGCCGAGCGGGAGGGGGAGACGGGCCGCGCCTTCCGCCGGGGCACAATCTTCGCGCCCGGCGCGCGCGTCCTCGTCGTCGATGACATCCTGACGACGGGCGGCAGCGTGCGCGAGACGCTCGCCGCGCTCGCGACGCACGATGTGACGGTGGTTGGCATCGGTGTCTTGTGGGATCGCTCAGGCGGCAAGGTCGATTTCGGTGTCCCGCTCGTCGCGCTCAATGCCGAGGAGATCGCCGCCTATCCCCCCGACGAGTGCCCGCTGTGTGCCGCCGGTGTCCCGCTCATCAAACCCGGTACGACCGCCAAGCCCGGCCCACGATGAGGGTACGGAGCCGTAGAGGCAAGCGGCCCGCTTGCCTCTACGGCTCCGAATGGGTCGCGCGCCGCTCTCGCAGTTCGATGCGCTGGGTCGCGAGGTCGTTCAGGCGCTGGTCGATCTGGTCGAGCAGGTCGGGGCGCGGGCGGCGCTCGTACTCGTCGCGCAGTTCGAGCAGCATCTGGCAGAGCCGCCCGATGGTGCGCACCGTATGGTACGGGTCATCTTCGCGGACCGGATGCGCATACCCCGGCGTAAAGCGCGCCTCATCGTTGCGTGGCAATCGTGTCACCTTTCCTATACAGGGAGCGTCGCCTGCGCGAGCGATCCATCCGCCCCTTCCGGCTCCACGCTAACGGATTCCGCGCCTTCGTGCGCGTCGAGGAGCGCGAGCAATCCCGCTTCGTCGAGCACCGGCACCTTCAGGGCGACGGCGCGCTCCGCCTTCGAGCCGGGCTCCGCCCCGACGATCACGCCCGTCGTCTTCTTGGTGACGGTACTGCCCGCCTGCGCGCCGAGCGCCTTCAGGCGCTCCTCCGCCTGCGGGCGGGACATGCTCTCCAACCGTCCGGTCAGCACATAGGTCTGCCCCGCCAGCGGCTGCGGCCCGGTCGGTGCCGCCCGGCGCTCGTCCGCCATCCGCACGCCCGTCGCCGCGAGTTTGGCGATCAACTCCCCGTTTTGCGGTTCCGCGAAGAAATCGACGATGCTCTGGGCCACGATCGCGCCGACGCCGTTCACTTTGCCGAGTTCTTCCAGCGTCGCTTGCATGAAGGCATCCATGCTGCCGAAAGCGTCGGCCAAGAGCCCCGCCGACCGCTCCCCGACGTGGCGAATGCCAAGCCCGAAGATGAGGCGTGCGAGCGGGCGGTTCTTGCTACCTTCGATGGAGCGGAGCAGATTCTCGACGCTCTTCTCGCCGAATTTGTCCAGTTCGAGCAGTTTCTCGCGTTCGAGATGGTAGATATCCGCCACATCGTGGAGGAAGCCGAGGTCGGCGAAGCGATCGACGATCCGCTCCCCCAGCCCTTCGATGTCCATCGCCCCGCGCGAGACGTAGTGTTTGATCCGCTCCCGCACCTGCGCGGGACAGGAGATGTTCGTGCAGTAGGCCATCGCCTCGTCATCCAGATGTTCGACGCGCGCGCCGCAGGCCGGGCAGTGCTCCGGCAGGTGGTATTCCTGCTCGTCGCCCGTGCGCCGCTCCGTGACGACGCGCACGACCTGCGGGATCACATCGCCCGCGCGCTGGATGATGACGGTATCCCCGATGCGGATATCCTTGCGGCGGATTTCGTCCTCATTGTGCAGCGTCGCGCGGGCGACGATCACACCCGCGACATTGACGGGTTCCAGTTCCGCCACCGGGTTGAGGCTGCCGGTGCGCCCGACCTGAACGGTGATGTCGTTGATGCGCGTTGTCACCTGCGTGGCGGGGAACTTGTAGGCGGTCGCCCAGCGCGGCTCGCGGGCGACGAAGCCGAGTTCTTCTTGCAGGCCGAGGCTGTCCACCTTGATGACGACGCCGTCGATCTCGAAGTCGAGCGCGTCGCGCTGCTCAAGCCAGTACGTGCATCGCTCCCAGACCGCATCGACGGTGTCGCACGTTGTCGCGTTCGGCGTGGGGCGGAAGCCGAGGGCGTGCAGCCGCGCCAGCAACTTACTCTGCGCGCGGACGGGCATCGTAGTCGGCTCCGTCCAATAGCCTGCGGCGTAGGCGAAGAAGCCGAGCGGTCGCGTCGCGGTGATCGACGAGTCGAGTTGGCGCAGCGAGCCAGCGGCGGCGTTGCGCGGGTTGGCGAAGGTCGCCAGACCGTCGCGTGCGCGCTCCTCATTGAGCCGGTGGAAGCCGGTGCGCGTCAGATAGACCTCGCCGCGCACTTCGATCGTACCGGGCGCTGCGTCGTGCAGGCGGAGCGGCACAGTGCGCACCGTCCGCAAGTTCGGCGTCACGTCCTCGCCGGTGAAGCCGTCGCCGCGTGTCGCGCCCTGGACGAACCGCCCGTCGGTATAGGTGAGGGCGACCGCGAGGCCGTCAATCTTCGGCTCGACATCGAAGGTGATCGTCTCCCGCCCGATCAGGCGATAGACGCGCTCCGCCCAGGCGCGCAAATCCTCGTAGGAGAAGACGTTGCCGAGCGAGAGCATCGGCACGGGGTGCGTCACGCTGCCGAACTCGGCGGACGGCGCCGCGCCGACCCGCTGCGTCGGCGAATCCGGCGTGACGAGGGCGGGATACTCCGTTTCGAGCGCGCGCAACTCATTCATCAGCGCGTCGTACTCGGCGTCCGTCAGCGTCGGATTGTCATGGACGTAATACTCGACATTCGCATGGTCGATCTGCTGCCGCAATGCCGCGACGCGCTCCTCGATCTGGACGGGCGGTGCAGCCTGTAAGGTCGCCTCAACCGATGCATTTTCCGTGGCACTCACCCGCGCCTGCTCCTTCGCTCCGTTGCGTTCGCCGCGAGAAAGTATACCATGTCCGTACGCAGTGAGCCCCTCCCCTGGAGCGGAGCGGGGAGCCGGATGAATCCCCTCCCGTGTCGGGAGGGGCAACGGGTGGGAATTCCCGCGCGAGGAGGAGCGATGAGGATGACGGCGCAGTACCTCTTCTACGCCTTCGCCGCCGGGGTGGGCGTGGCCGTCCAGTTCGGCGTCAACGGGCAGTTGCGCCGCATCTCCGGCCAGCCCATCTGGGCGTCGATGATCTCATTCGTCGTCGGCACGGTCGCGCTCTTCCTCTGCTTCATCGCCACCCGCCGCGCCTGGCCCGCCGGTGGGCAGTTCGCGCACGCGCAGTGGTGGGTGTGGATTGGCGGACTGCTCGGCGCGTTCTACGTCGTGGTCAGCGTCGTCAGCGGCCCGCGCCTCGGTTCCGCGACGCTGGTTGCCTGCGTGATCGTCGGGCAACTCGGCGCATCCATCGCCATCGACCATTTCGGCTGGATCGGCTACCCGGTTCACGCCGTCAGTTCCGGCCGCCTCATCGGTGCAGTTCTCCTGTTGGCAGGGGTCGCGTGCGTTCTGCGATACTGATGCCGTGCCGTCTACAGGATGTCGCAAAACCCAGTGTTGGTGCTCATGCGTGACAGTGTCTATGAGACCGGAATCGAAGTCAGAATGACAGACGCGGTTGTGGGAGCAGAACGGCGTCCAGCGTCGTAGCAAAACCTTCGCTCTTAAAGCTCGCTGACAATGCGACGATAGGTACGGAGATCATTCCCCAACATGCCATTTGGCCGAGCGTTACCAGCGGATTCCAGCGTCCATGCCATCGATATAGATGAGGAAACGTCGAATCACGGCACCGTCGATTTGTAAGTGCAACCCGAGCGCTGCGATATGCTCCCGAGCATCCCGCTCTGCGGCCTGAACTTCCTTGTCCGGAGTTGTTGCCGCTCTTCTCAATCGTGCATGCTCGTCAAATAGTCGTCGGACGGACTGAAATGCTGGAGTAGCCTGAAAAGTGCATTCGCACCAGAACATGTCAACATCGAGAACCGCCAATGAACCGAGAACAATATTACCGTCCATAAGCAGGATGCGCATATTGCTCTTCTCGCCAGATGAATTCCCCATCGCCTTCTCGTTTATCTGTAATTCGAATCCCCGCCACCATCGTAGCATGAGATAGATTGATGGGCAGGTGGCGGAGAGGCGGGCATCGAAGCCTATTTCCTGTAGAGCCTATTCGGTTCGCGGCGTCGTATCTGACCCATAAGCGATCGCGACGACGTTATTCGGCAGGAACTGACTGACGAAGAATCGCAGCCCTTGCTCGCG
>JBPCMC010000066.1:0-2850 GCA_051002645.1 Thermomicrobiales bacterium | reverse complement strand
ATTACCTGTCTGAGGAGCGCCGGGACGCTGACCTGCCGCAGGTCGCTCACCCGCCATCCCTCCGCAGTCTCGTGTAGGATGGCCTGCTCCTCCAATGTGCGGAGCAGTTCGGCGAGGAAGAGGCCGTGGCCCTCGGCCCGCTTCTGGAGATAGACGGTGAGGCGAGCGGCGTCCGCCTCATTGAGATCGTACCGCGGGATGATAAGGGAATAGACTGCGTCGTCGAGATGGCGCAGGTCGAGGCGGGCGGCGGATGACTCGCGCACGAGCGTCGGCAGGAGCGCGTAGAGGGGGTGGCGGCGGGTCAGTTCGTCGCTGCGGTAGGTGACGAGCACGAGCAGCGGCAGCGCGGCGCAGTCGCGGGCGACGAAGCGGAGCAGATCGAGGCTCGCCGCGTCCGCCCAATGGTAGTCGTCGAGCAGCAAGACGGCGGTGCGGGCGGTCGTCAGCGCGGCGAAGAAGTCGTGGATCTGCTCGAAGAGCGCGGACTGGCTGGCGACCGCGCCGACCGTGCCGCGCTGAGCGAAGGCGGCTGCCCGGCGGCGGGTTCGTAGCGCCGGAATGCCTCGACCAACGGGCCGTAGGGCGGTGTCTCGGCGAGGTCGAAGCAGCGCCCTACGAGGACGAAGGCCCCGTGCCGGTCCGCCTCGCGGCATAGCGCCTCGGCGAGCGTCGTCTTGCCGATGCCCGCCTCCCCGCCAATCAGCACCAGTCCGCCTTTGCCCTCCTTCGCTGCCGCCATCTTCTCGCGCAGGAGGGCCAGTTCCTTCTCACGTCCTGCCAGATATATCTCTTCCTGCTGCGGAATCGTCGGGGTGATGCCGAGCGGTGCGAGCGCGGCCAGCACCAGCGGCAGCCAGACGGCCTCCGTCCAGTCCAGCACCTCGATCCACTGCGCCGCCGTCAGCCAGTACTTCACATCTCCCGGTATCGTCACTTGCTCAAGCAGGAGCGGGACATAGGGTCGCTCATACTCCCAGCCGAGCGCGATCTCCTGCTTGACATTGCGGGAGGCGAGCGAGGCGGCAGAGCACATCAGCACCAGGGCGGTGCATTGTTGGATGGCCGCATTGATCTCCGCGGCGTAATTCTCGCCGCCCGCGATGCCCTGCTGATCGAGCCAGACCGACACGCCCGTGCCCCGCAAGGCCGCGACGACTGCCATGACCCGCTCGCGGTCGGCGCTCGCGTACGAGACGAAGACGTAAGGGGTAGTGGGATCGGGCTGTGGGGCGGCATCAATCATGATGCACCTTCCCGAATTGCCGTGCGGCGGCCAGTTTTCGACAAGAGTGAACCGTCGCGAGTATAGCGGTCAGCGGCACCATCGGGCAACCGCGTATTTCCCTGTCAGATGCGCGTTGATGGCGATGCGACGCGGCCCGGCATCGTTGACGAAGCGCCGTTCGCGGCGTAGGCTGACGCCCTGCTCAGTGCAGGGCGGGCAGAACCATCACGGGGGGCATTCGCATGGCGCGGCAAACGACATCGGCACGGATGACGCGGACGGCGGCGCAGCGCGGCTTCCTCCTCCTCGGGCTGATGCAGATCGCCTTCGGCTTCGCCCTCAACGGGCAGCAGAACATCGTCACCAACTACTTCGACGGCGTCCTCCACCTCGCCGGCCCGCAGTTCGGCTACATCACCGCCATCCGCGAGGTGCCGGGCTTCCTGCTCATCTTCCTCAGCGCGCTCTTCTACCGCGTCACGCTCCAGCGCGTGACGGCGGGCGCGCTCTGCCTGCTCGCCGTCGCGTACGCATTGTTCGGCCTCTCGCATAGTTTCTGGACGGTCGCGCCGTGGGTGATCCTCTCCAGCATGGGCTACCACACGGTCTTGCAGACGCAGAATGCCCTCGCCCTCAACCTGACGACGGAGGGGAAGAGCGGCGCGATCCTCGGCCGGATGTCCGCCTTCAACCAGGGCGGCTCGCTCGCCGCGCTCATCTTCATCCTCATCACCTTCCATTTCGGCTGGCTCTCCTTCCGCCCGACTTTCATTGTCCTCGGCGTCGTCGCCTTCCTCGGCGCGATCGCCGTCGTCGGCTTCCCACACCTGCACGACGGCGAGGAGCGGGCGCAAGCGGCGAAGCGCGACCCGATCGTCTTCCGGCGCGATTATCGCTACTACTATTTCCTCACGCTGATCGACGGCGGGCGGCAGCAGATCTTCTTCTCGTTTGGCCTCTATGTACTCGTCCACGCCTTCCACCTGGGCGTCGCGCAGGTCTCCGCGCTCCTCATCGCCGTCACCTTCGCGGCGATGCTGGCGGGGCCAACCATCGGTCGGTTGATCGACGCCTACGGCGAGCGGCGGATGCTCTCGGTGGTCAACGTCGCCTATATCGCCGCGCTCTCCGGCTACGCCTTCACGCACAACATCGTCATTGCCTGCGGCTGCTACGTCGTCTACACCTTCATCTCGCCGCTCTCGTCCATTGGCGCTTCGACCTATTTGCGCAAGATCGCCGTCGCGGAGGATATCGCGCCGAGCTTCGCGATGGGCACGACGATGCAGCACGCCGCCGCGATCGTCGTGCCGGTGACGGCCGGGATCATCCTCAACTACGCGGGCTATCAGATCCCCTTCATGATCGCCTGCGGCTTCGCCTGCCTGAACTTCATCGTCACCCAGCGGCTCGACCCCGCCGCCCAGCGCTCCCCCGCGCGGATTGCGGCGGACAACGCCCGGCTCGCCGCCGCGACGGGTAGCGACGACTGAGCGCGTACTACAGTTCGCGCTGGGATAATCAAGAAAACCGCCGCGCGCTGCTATGCGTCTGGATGAATGGCCGGCAATTGAATTCTGGTGGCGGCGGGCTTTAGCCTGCCGAACCTTGCTGCGGCAGGC
>JBPCMC010000065.1:0-9174 GCA_051002645.1 Thermomicrobiales bacterium | reverse complement strand
GGTGCGCCCCTGATCGTCAATCCCAACGAGCGTATGGGTCTTCTTATGGGTGTCGACGTCGATGTACATCCTGTGCCTCCCCTCGCTCTGAATGGTAAGCGGCACGAGGCAGCGACATGTCTGTATGCGGGAATCCACACGCTCCCGTCCAGTCTGCTGCCGGGTGCCTAAAGCGAAAGGGGGCGACGGCTCAGAGGCAAGCGTTGGACCGCAACGGAGTTTCGAGTCAGCCCCCTTCCAAACTCACCCTAACATACAGACGGAGTGTGTGCGGGTCGTCGTCGATTGGACCCCCAGGCGTCGCTCACGCGCCTGCTGACGAGCGCACCGGTCGCGCGGGGATCGGCGACTGCCTCTCCGCCATCCTCGGCCGTCACAGCCGAGGATGATTGCCCATCTCGCGGACGAAGGAGGCGAGGGCTCCTCTGTAGGCGTCAACGCGCGGCCCAGTCCCGAGTCGGACCCCTTTCACCGAGACCCCAACATACTGTCTGGGTCCGCAGCCCGGCCTCTCTGTTCCGCCGCAGAGCCGTCCCGAGCGGCAATCCGCCACACACCGAGCATTCCCCACAGCGTGACGGCGATGTACGTAACGGCCTGAAGGACGATGACCAAGGCCACGGCGTCGTCGCGCGTCAGGCCGAATGGCACGAGCACAGTCACCGCGACGAATTGGAAGATACCGACGTAACCCGGCGTGGACGGCGCGGCACTGGCGAGCCCGAGCGCAATCTGGAACAGCATCGCTTGCTGCCATGTGAGGGCGAGATGCAAGGCCCGTGCCATCTCCAAGGTGGTTGCAATGTTCAGCGACCAGACCATGGCGGTTAGGGCCGCCACGCATACGGCGTTGCGCGGGCGCTGGAGTACTCGCGTGCCCACGAGGAATTTCCGCAACAATCCCATCGCCCGGCTTCGTACTGCCTCGGGGAGGGGCGCGCGCGCGAGCAGCGAGAGGGTGGCCCGCTCCGCGTAGGATGCGAGCACAAGCGCCACCATTCCCACGATGGCGATGAACGCCGCGAGGCGTGTCGCGTCGCGCAGCCAACTTGGCAATGTGCGCAGCGTGAGCGATGCCAGCATGCCGAGTGTCGCGAGCGCGAGGACATCCGACAGCCGCTCCGCGATCACCGCCGCCAGCACCGCGCCCGCACTCGCGGCGGCAACGCGGCTCGTCACCACGATGCGTATGACGTCGCCGGCGCGGGCGGGGAGAAAGCCGTTGCCGAACAACCCGATCATCGTCGTCCAGAACGCGGTCGTTGGCGTGAGGCGCCGCTCACCGCTGACGAGCACTCCCCAGCGCAGACCCATCGCGACGTACGCAGCGCTCAAGGTCACGAATGACAATGCCAGGTAGCCGGGGTTTCCTCGCCGCAATGCTCCCCAGAGCGCGGGCCAACTGACACCGCGCAGGGCAAAATAGAGGAGCACTGCCGCCAGGAGCGCCGAGAGGACCAATACCCAGCCTGGGGTTCGCCCGCGCGCCAGCCCGGCACGCACCGCCGTCCTCACCGCCGTGCGCGGTGGCAAATCTGCCGCAACTGCATGCTCACGCTCAGTCGCGGGCATAGATTCGCTCAAATTCCGGATGCTCGGTGAACCATCGCACCATCGCGCGGAACCCTTCGGGGAAGTCGTACTGCGGCCGCCAGCCCAGCGCTGTCCGGATACGCGCGTTGTTGGCGACCCAAATGGTCGTATCCCATCCCCGATTGGGCATCGAGCCCCATGACGGGTCGGCGATAATCCCGAATGTCTCCCGCGCTACGTCTACCACCTGCCGTAGCGTGGTTTGCACGCCCGTGCCGACGTTGTAAACCGCTCCGCGTTCCTGCCCTTGACGTGTGGCGGCAAGGAGGAAGGCATCGGCCACGTCCTCGGTGTAAACGTAATCGCGCGCGATATCCGGATGGACGAGCGCGGGCAGCGCGCCCTTGATTCCGCGCGCGATGAGCGTCGGCATCAGGCGCGTTGGCTCCTCGTACGGGCCGTAGACCGAGTACAGCCGCAGCGTCGGCATGTGGACGTCCCGGCTTTGCGCCGTGTGGCGACAGTAGAGCGTTGCGGACACTTTCGCCACCGCGTAGTGACTATTCGGCTCCACGTACTCGTCCTCACGCGGCGGGTGGTCCTTGAGGCCGTACTCCGACGAGGACCCGGTGTTAACGAACGCCTCGAACCCCGTGTGTAGGCACGCCTCGACGAGATTCACCGTGCCGATCACGTTCGTCTGCATGATGCGCGACGCATCCGTCTGCGACGAGTAGGCTCCGTACGCCGCAAGGTGAAAGATCCATTCCGGTCGCACCTCGCCCACGACGCGGGCGAGACCGTCCGCATCGGAGAGGTCTGTCACATGGATCTGCACGGCGTCGCCCAGATCGGCAAGACGCCAGGACGCGTGCCTTGGCCGGACGAGCAGATGCACCGTGTGCCCGTCACGTACGAGCCGCCGCGCGAGGTTTACCCCGACGAAGCCCGTGCCACCAGTAAGCAGAACGCGCTTCGCGCTAACCATCGCGCCGCGCGACGATTACATAGACAGCGCAACCATATTTGCTTAGGCCAGGGACACGCTCGATGACAGGCTCCGCCGCTTTCATCGCCCGTGCCAGCCAGTCCGGGCTGAACATCGGTACGAACCCGGCGTATTGCCGTCGTACGACGCGCGCCCCGCACTCTTCCATCCAGCGCGCGACCTGCGCCATGGAGTACGACTTCTCATTATGTTCCTTGTGATACGGCATAATGCGCTCGATTAACTTCAGGCCGGGGTTCGAGCCGTTTGGCTCGTGCACGAGCACTTCTGGCGCCACACGTAATGCCTCGCGGATGATGTCTTTCGGGTCGTCGTCGTGGTGCAGCACGCTCTGGATCAGCGCGATGTCGAAGCGGTCATCCGCGAACTGGAGGTGATGTGCGTCACCCGTCTCAAAATGGATGGGGCGATCGCCTTTGTTCTCATTCGCCACGGCGATCGCGTTCGGCGCTGGGTCAATCGCGGTCATCACCTTTGGGTGGCCTCGATCCCAGAATTGGCGCGTGAAGGAGCCATCACCACATCCGATATCGAGCACGCGTCGCCCCGCGAACCGTTCTAGCCCGAGGATGGTGTCCGCCGTCCGCCGCGTCGCCATCTGGCTGCTCAGACGGATGTTCGTGGTGTAGAGGTAGCCCTCATTGCTGGCGGCGTCGCGGTTGAAGACGGCAACATTCGGGCTGTCCTCGTTCGTGATTGCCGCGTCGTTGCGCGGTTTCCACGCCACGAGATACATATTGCCGAGCGGCACGCGTAGGGAGACGTTTCTTACCCGGCTCCTTCGCAGCATATCTATCACTCGCTGCTTAATGCCGCGCGGCATAGGCACGAGCCGGACGAGGTAATGCGGCGGGTAGGTGTTGAACACCCGACCGAGGTGCCGCACCTCAAAGCGGTGGTCCGTGAAGATGCGCCGGAACGTCTTGGGGCTATAGAGGTAGGTATGCTCGATATCAATGATCGGGCTGCGTTCTTGCAGGAGTCGCGCCGAGACCGCCTGTATATTGTGATTGAGGCAAAGCAGCAGACCGCCCGGCTTCAGCACGCGCCAGCACTCATCGAGTACACCGCCGGGGTCTGGCAAATGGTCGAAGGTCTGGAAGATGCAGATCGTATCGAAGCTATCCGCCGCGAACAGACCGGGACGCAAAATATCACAGACGATGTTATCCCGTATACTCGGGTTCGCCTTCGCGATCGCTTCCACACTCGGCTCGACACCGCGTACCGTGTAACCCTGTTTCCGGGCTTCTTCAAGAAAGAAGCCATTGCCGCAACCGACCTCCAGGAGCATGCCGCCTCGCGCGCCGTATTGCTCGAGCGCGCGCAGATAGCGCCCGTATGTGATCCTGAGACTGTCGACCTCGGCATCATACGTGAAGGCGCTTTCGGCGTAGAGTTTCGAAAGCGTCTCCGCATCCGCCACCGGGTCAGAGCGCACGAGACCACAATGCACGCACTGAACAAGGCGGTACCGGATACCATCAGGCAAGCGGCGGGCGGAGAAGATTTCGGCGTTGAAGACATCGGGGTCGAAGTTCGCGGGATACAGTTCGACCGCATCCCCCGTGGTGCCACAAATAGCACACCGCGTGGGATGCAGCGCCATCACGGCTTCACTATCGAGCATGTTCCAATTGCTCCTGCTCCACCATGACAGGATTCCCACGTTCATCCTGTTCATTGGCACGGATTGGCGGTGACTGCATGCGAGGGGCCTGCGTTCTTCGTTCGCGTGGGTCGTTGAGGATGTCACGCACAATGTACGGCGGGCGGTGCTTCACCTCGTCATAGATGTGCGCGAGGTATGAACCGAGGATGCCGAGACAGAGGAGTTGCACCCCCCCGAGAAACAGGACGAGCACGATCACCGTGGTGAGACCGCTCGGTGCGAGGTCCGGGCGCGCGATGCGCAAGATGATCTGCGCGAGGCCGGTGAGAAATGAGGCGAACATGATGACTAGCGCAAGCAGCGTGATAAAGTCCAGCGGCGCGTACGAGAAGGAAAGGATCGCCTTGCGCGCCCAGCCGAGATTGCGCATTGGGGAGTTCGTAGTCCTCCCGAACATCCGCTCCGGACGGACGTACGGCACGCCAGTCTGCCGGAAACCAACCCACGCGCGCAACCCGCGCAGGAAGCGGTTATTCTCCGGCAGACTGTTGAGCGCGTCCACCACGTTACGGTCAATAAGCGAGAAGTCCCCTGCGTCCACGGGGACCTTCACGTACGCCGCCGAGCGGAAGACTCGGTAAAAGGCCTTGTACGCCACCTGCAGGAACAGCGACGCTTCGCGCTTCTCGCGCACGCCATAGACAACATCGTACCCAGCAAGCCATTTTGGGTAGAACTCCGCGATCATCTCTGGCGGGTCTTGCAGGTCACCATCGAGAAGGATTACCGCGTCGCCGGTGGCGATATGCATGCCGCTCGTAAATGCGCTCTGGGAGCCGAAGTTACGCGTGTGATTAATGACCACAACATGTGGATCGCACGCCGCGAGCGCCGCGAGCACATCCGCTGCGTCGTCCGGACTGCAGTCATTGACGAAGATAATCTCGTAGTCCACGCCGAGTTGCGTGAATGTTTCCGTCAGCCGCTCGTGCATGATCGGGACGGCAGGCGCGTCGCGGTAGCAGGCGATAATCGCGCTGAGCTTCTTCCGCGTGAGTCCCCGCTCACTCTCCATCGGTATCCCCTCCCCGGCGTCGTTGTGCGAGCGGTGGGTTCAGCGGCTCGCGATCTGCAGGCCGTCCAGCGCGGCACGCGCCAGCGCGTCAGCCGAGAGCCCATGCAGACCGTGCAGGTAGCCCTGGCTCCCGGACAACCCTTTCTGTCCACTCCGCACCCCGCACCGCACGAGGCGGCAGAAAAGGTTCTGCTCCGCGATCGTCTCCGCGACGAGTGAGCCCACGCCGCCATTGACGTAGTGTGCCTCGGCGGTGACGACGAGCGACACCCGGGAGAGCGCATTCACGAGGTCCGCCGTCGGCGGTGGGGAGATACTGGCGACGACGAGCACCGTGGGATGAATCCCTTGCCCTTCAAGCAGATCGGCGGCGGCGACTACTTCCGCGGCGATACTACCCATCGCCACGAGCGCGAGATCGCTCCCCTGCCGCAACACCTCTGCGCCCCCGAGCGTGAATCGCCCGTCCAGGCCGTTCACGACGGCCTTGTCGTTCTTGCCGATGCGGTAGTAGATTGGGCCGGGCAGATCACTTGTTTCGCGCACGGCGGTCTCAGCTTGTGCGGGATCGGCGGGCGCGATCACCGAGATCCCTGGCTGCACACGCATCACGCCAATGTCTTCAAGGGCATAATGGCTAGGGCCGGCGGTGTCGTACTCGAACCCCCCCCCGATGCCGACGATGCGTACAGGCAACGCGTGATGGATCGGCCCGTTGCGGATAAACTCATAGGGGCGGAGCGCGGCGAATGTGGCAATTGAGTAGACGTACGGCCTGAAGCCTGCCTCAGCCAGTCCCGTTGCCATGCCAACCATGTTTTGCTCGGCGACCCCCGCGTTGTAAAAGCGGTCGGGGAAGCGATCAGCAAATGGCTCAAGTGCGTTGAAGCCGAGGTCACCCGTCAAGAGCACGATGCGCGGATCACGTTCCGCCAGTTCGACGAGGGTTCGGACGAACGCGGCCCTCATCGGCGCACGTCCGCGCCCAATTCGGAAAGCGCGTCAGCGTACTGCGCGTCAGTCATCGGCAGATAATGCCACTTCACCTGGCGCTCCATGAAGGTAACACCTTTGCCAAAGGTGGTGCGCGCGAGGAGCACGTGCGGTATGCCGGGCGCAGCGTCGAGGCCCGCGAGCAGGTGACCCATCGCGCAGGCGTCGTGCCCTCCGATCTCGTGCACATCCCAGCCAAACGCCCGCCAACGCTCTGCCATGTTAGGCAGATCAAGCACATCCTTCGTGTAGCCCAGAGCCTGCTGGCCGTTGAAGTCCACAATGAGCGTCAGGTTGCCGAGGCGCTGGTGGGCCGCCGCCATCGCCGCCTCCCACAAAGAGCCTTCGTTCAGTTCCGCGTCGCTCGCCACCACGAAGACACGTCGGGAAGAGCCTTGCATCCGCGCTGCGAGCGCCGCGCCCACGCCAAACGACAGTCCTTGCCCGAGTGATCCAGTGGAAAAGTCCACGCCTGTGAGGCAGTGTTCCGGGTGTACGCCGAGCAGGCTCGCGTCCGCGCAGTAGGTTTGCAGTTGCTCCTTGCTGAGCCAGCCGCGCAGGTGCAAAGCCGCGTAGACGGCGAGGGCGGCGTGCCCCTTTGAGAGGACGAGACGATCTCGGTCCGGGTCCGTGGGCGCGATGATCCGTAGACCGTCGGTGTAGAGCGCGGCGATGATGTCCGCGATGGAGAGTGCGCAGCCGATGTGGCCAACACCCGCGCGCTTCGATTGTTCGAGGACGATATGACGAATACGCTGTGCGTCCACCGTGCTTCCCCTATCTCGCATCTATCCCCCACGGCGGGAAGTGCACACCAATACGCGCTGAATGCCTTCCCGCGTTCTGGCTTTGCGACTGTAACATGTGCGCGCATGTTCCGCAACACACATAGAATGCAGGTATCTGTTCAGAGTCGAGGGGACGGTTTGCTGAACGGTGTTCGGGTATCGTGCCCGTGCCCTCTATCTTGTGGCGAGCGTGACATCGCGCCGCTAGCGGTGGGCATCATCTCGCGGCATTGATCTCTCTCGCCGAACGATTCCCCCTAACCCTGAACAGATACGAATGCAGGGCTTATTCAAAGTCGAAGGAGGAGGATTCCTCCGGTAGGATAGGGATGTCTGAGGCGCTATCCGCAGGAGGGATCCATGCCGCAGAGCGGACCACCCCTCGCCGCTGTATTGACGGACTTCCCCGATTTCCGCGACCCGCGCGGCGTGCGCCATCCGCTGCCCGCCGTGCTGCTCTCCTGCGTGGCGATGCTCTGCGGGGCGCGCGGCGAATCGGCCATCGCCGAGTGGGCGGCGAACTATGGCGCGAGGTAGCGTGCACCCCCGGCTTCACCCGCCCCGACGGGCCGAGCCAGTCCACCGTGCAGCGCATCTTCAAGGGGCTCGACTGCGCCCTGCTGGAATCCCGGTTGGGCAATGGGCCGCGCGGGTGATCGCCGCCTGCCCCGCCTCCGACGATCCGCCGTTGCCCTTCGAGGCGATGGCGATCGACGGCAAGACGCTGCGCGGCAGCGCCAGGTGCGGGGCGGCGGATGCCCATCTGTTGAGCGCCTTCAGCCAGTGCCTCGGCGTCATGCTCGGCCAGGTGGCCGTCCCCGACAAGAACAACGAGATCACCGCGATTGACGGGTGCCCACTGGGCGGCATGCTCGCCCGCCTGGTGCTGACCGGCTGGGTGGTGACCACCGGCGCCCTCTTCACGCAGACGCAGATCGCCTGAGCGATCTGCGATGCGGGCGGCGCGTACCTGATGGAAGTGAAGGGGAACCAGCCGACGTTACACGACGACCTGACGGCCCTGTTCGTCGATGCCGGTGCCGCGTGTGCGCGAGCGCAGGAGACGCGGCTCCACGGCGGGCGGATCGAGCGGCGCGTGCTGCGGTCCTCGACGGAGTTGACGGGCTACACCGACTGGCCGGGATGGCGCAGGCGGTCTGCGTGGAGCGGCGTGTCACCGACAAGGCGACGGGAGAAACGCACACCGACGTTGCCTATGCCGTCACCTCCCTCGCCCCTGCGGTCGCCACGCCTGCCCAGTTGCTGGTCTTGTGGCGCGAGCATTGGCATATCGAAATAGTCTAAACGCAAATGACAAAAGCGGCTCTGCTCGCCGCGCGGGCTGGTCGGGATAACGTAACGGATCTCGACCTCCTCGTCAGTGACCACGACCCGGTCGATCAGTAACTCAACCAACTGCCGCCGCTGCGCGAACGACGCATCGGCTAACCCCGCCTGCACCCGCTGGCAAAATGCTTCAGCTCCATGCACCTGGGTCGCCACATCCGCCTGCCGCGCCGTTTGTCCCGCCAACTGGTGCATCTGCTGGGCCAGCCCATGCTCCTTCTGCTCCAGTTCACCGCGCCGCCGCTGATATTCCGCCAGCGGCATCACCCCACTCAGATAGGCGTCCGTCAACCGTTCCCGCTGCTGCTCAAGGCTGACCCGGCCTTTGCGCAGCAACTCCCGGCGGGCTTGTCCCTCCTGCGATGACCAGTGCCCGCCCTGCGCCCGTTCCAGTGGCTGCGCGATACTCTCAGGATACGTGAGCACCGCGCACAGGTCCTGCCAAACGAGGTCATCCAACTGCTGCGCCGGGATATAGCGAGCGGGGCAGTGCGTCTCCCGACGCGAGGCGACGGGATTCGCCTTCGCGCGACAGACATAATAGTCGTAGCGGTGGCGGCGGTCGCTGCGGCCAGTGCAGGCGGCCTGACACGCCCCGCAACTGACTAACGCCCGCAGCAGGTAGTCGTGTGCCATGTTGTTGCGCCGGGCAAACTGCCGGTTGCGCGCGAGCTTGGCCTGCACCTGCGCGAACTGCTCCTCGCTCACGAGGGCGGGGATATTCGCCACCAGCACCCACTCCTCTGGCGGCGTCGCGGCTTGGGTGGTGCCCGGCCGACCGATCGGGTGCAGCGCGGAGCGCCGGATGCGCGGCGGT
>JBPCMC010000064.1:0-11875 GCA_051002645.1 Thermomicrobiales bacterium | reverse complement strand
TACTGCTGGACAAAGCGGCGGTGCAGGCCGGATTGACGCTCGAGTGGAGCAACGGCCAAACGGAGGGGCAGGTCAATCGACTGAAGACCGTGAAACGACAGATGTATGGGCGGGCCGGGTTCGATTTACTGCGCCAGCGCGTACTCCATGGGGCGTGAGATTCACCCTCCCTGAGGAAGAGCCGGTAGTAGGTAATGACGAGAGGCACGGCGCGGGGAACTTCTTGCCGCCCGGCAGCGTTCCTTCTCTATCCCACGGAGTGGGCATTGTTCGTCATGCGTAGGAGGCAAGGTTCCATGCGATCACACGTTGCACGTTGCACGGCGTTCGTTGCCGTTGCACTCGCCGGCACACTCATCGCGGTCGCGATGATCGGCGGCACGGCATCGGCACAGACCGCGACTCCCGCCCCACCGCAAGTTATTCCTCCCGCCCCTTCTGGCACGCTCCAACGGACGATTGCCGTGAGCGGCATGGGGACGGCGACGCTCGCCCCGGACATCGCCACGTTCTCGGCGGGGGTGACGGAGGCGAGCGCAAATGTCGTGGACGCCCAGAACAGCGTCAACACGAAGACGAGCGCGATCATCGACGCCCTGCGGCAGGGCGGCGTGGATGTGGATAAGGACGTGAAGACGACCGGCTACTCCGTGCAGCCGCAGTACAACTATCCCCAGACCGGCGCGCCGGTGCTGACCGGCTACCGCGTCACGAACAACGTCAATGTGACGGTGCGCGACATCAACAAAGTCGGGCAACTGCTCGATGCGGTGACGAAGGCGGGCGCGAATCAGGTCGGCGGCGTCTCATTCGGGCTGGCGGATCCCGAGGCGGCGAGCCGCACGGCGCGCGAGCAGGCGGTGCAGAATGCCCGGAGCAAGGCGGATACCCTCGCCAAAGCGACGGGAGTGTCAGTCGGCATCGTGATGATGATTGACGATGAGAGCGCGACACCGTCCCCGCCGCGCCCGGTAGCCGCCGCTCCCGCCGCGAATACCGCTGCCGGTGCCGCCGCGCCGCCGCCGATTCAGACGGGCGAAACGACCGTGACAGTGACAGTGCGCGTGACATACGCCATCGCGTGACCCGGTGGGCGGGTATCGAACTGCGCTCCTGGCGCAAGCGGGGGCTCGCAAGTGAGGCGATCTCGCGCACGAAATAAGGCGTATGGATGAATGCATTACTCCCCGCTGCTATCCGGCAGGAGGTCGAAAGTCTCACGGTGCGGTTCGGTGCGCCGGTCGCTCGGTCTGTTGCTATTGGCACGGCGGCGTTCTGGCAGCACCACACGAGCAATCGAAAAAGCGAAGTCTGCATGGTTGTGCGTCGCCGGAACGGCCATCTGCTGACCGCCAGAAAGACCTTCTATCCGGAGGGCGCACACCGGCTGATGACGGGCGGCGTGGAGCCCGGCGAGCGGATTATTGACGCACTCATGCGCGAGATAGACGAGGAAACGGGACTGGAAGTCGCGGTTCGCCGTTTCCTCGCGGTCGTCGCGTATCATCCAGAGGATGCCGTCGCGAGCAATGATCGCGTGACGCGCTTCGTCTCCTTCGCCTTCCTGGTCGATGAAATCGCGGGCACGCTCGGCGCGACCGACCCGAACGAGCGTCTCGCCGCATATCGGGAGATCATGCCTGCGGAGCTACCGACACTCGCGGATGATCTCGATCAATTACCCGACGTGCATGACGAAGACCTCGGGGAGAATTGGCGCGAATGGGGGCGCTTCCGCGCGATCATCCATCATGTCGTCTGGGACGCACTGAACGCGGATGGCTGAAAGCCACGGAGAGGAGTTAGGGAGCCCGCCTGCTACTCCACGTTGCTCGGCACATGGGCCGTCATCGTCGCGGTGATGATGACGGGGTCGGGCGGCTCGGCGAGCAGGTGCAGGCGGCCATTGCCGTAGAGCAACGGGAAGGCATACCCCTCGCGGATTTCCTCGCCGTCCTCGCCCTTGCGCGGTCGCAACTCCACGCCGTCATCAATCGTGATCGTGTGCGCCCAGAGCAGCTGCCATCCTTGCACTTCCACCTGCAGGCTGCCGTCTTCTTCCGCCCGTACGCGTACGAAAGGTGTCCGTGATGTCTGCATACGCCCCGCGCTCCTTTCGTGTCCCGTACGTGTCGCCCTCTCTTCATTAAGAACGCGCCGGTATTCCCCGTCGTCTCCTGATCGTTTGCGAGATGAAATCGAAATTCAGGGATGATGTGGCATTGAGCGCCACGGTGTGTCGCCGATGCTGATCGCTCTCATGCATCCTGTGGCGAGAGGGAACATGATGCCACGAGCGGCGCGGGAACGCAACGGTACGGATGCACAACGCGCGAGTAGAGATATTGAGCATCGCTCATTTGACTGCCGTGACATCAGGGCAACAGTCGGTGGAGAGAGGTGTATAACCTCGCAGAGGCCGGAAAGCCGTGGATAACGTGTGCCGTACGGTCATAAGGAACGTACGTATAGTACCGAAGGCCGGATCGAATCCTTTTACAGAGCGGCGGAAACGGCGCGGCAGACATCGAGCATAGTCGCGGCGCCGCCGAGGTCGGGGGTGCGGATACCGGCGGCGAGCGTCGCCTCGGTCGCGCGCTCCAACCGGGTCGCCGCGTCGTCTTCGCCGAGGTGACGGAGCATGAGGACGCTGGCGAGGAAGGTCGCGGTCGGGTTGGCGATGCCGCGCCCGGCGATGTCCGGCGCGCTGCCGTGGACAGGCTCGAAGAGCCCCTTCCCGTCGCCGACATTCGCGGAGGCGGCGACGCCGAGGCCGCCGATGTGCGCCGCCGCGAGATCGGAGAGGATGTCCCCGAAGAGGTTGGTCGTCACGAGCACGTCGAATGCTTCCGGCTGCTGGACGAGACGGAGCGCGGCGGTATCGACAAGCAGTTCATCAAGCGTGACGTCCGGGTATTCCGCCGCCACTTCCCGCACGGCGCGGCGAAAGAGGCCGTCTGTCTGCCGGAGCACGTTCGCCTTGTGGACGACGGTGCAGCGGCTGCGCCGCGTGCGAGCGAGCCGGAGGGCGGTGTGCGCGACGCGGCGGGAGGCTGCCCCGGTGATGACGCGCAGCGTGATCGCCCGCTCGCCGTCGTCGCTCACCTCCTCGATGCCGCTGTACATCCCCTCGGTGTTCTCGCGCACGATGAGGAGATCGACGCCGGGGCGGGAGGCGGGGATGGGCAGGGAGCGGACAGGTCGGAGGTTCGCCGCGAGGCCGAGTTCCTTGCGCAACCGGAGGATCGGCGAGCGGTAGCCGGGGATGTCTGGTGGAGTCGTCACCGCGCCGAAGAGGATGGCGTCCGCGTCGCGGCAGGCGGCGAGCGTCGCGTCCGGCAGCGGCGTGCCGTACCGCTCGTACGCGCCGAACCCCGCCTCCGCCTCAACGAAGCGTGCGCTAGGCACGAGTGTTCGCAGTACATCCCCAACGGCGGGAATGACCTCCCTGCCAATCCCGTCGCCGGGAATGATCACGATGCGATATGCATGAGCCCTCGGTGTTGCCATCATCCGCGCGTCCCTTCGCTACTCCTTGCGGGCGACGGCCATCAGATGCTGACTTGCGCCGAGCAAGGACGGCTCCTCCTCGATCCAGCACAACGCATCTAAGATCTGTTGCCGCCAATCGGGATCGTCCCACCATTCTCCGACACGATCGGCCAGCCACGCGGGTCCTTCGATGCCAAGTGTCCGCTCATGGACGAGCCCCGCCGCTTCTATCTCGTCCCTCAGTTCGGTGGGACGATGAAAATATGCGGTGGTGAAATACGCGGGGTGATTGGTTGGATTGCGATGTTGGCCGGTCGCGAGATCATTCCATGCGATGCGCGAAAAGGCGGAATCCGCGAGATACCCGTGAGCCATCCCGTCCAGTGTCGAGACGAAGCGGGAGATGCCGACTGCTAGCACGACTCCGCCGGGCCGCACGATGCGCGCGGCCTCGCGCAATGCGGTGACACGATCGTCCCGCTCTGTCAGGTGGTAGAGCGGCCCGAGCAGGAGTGCTGCGTCCACGCTCGCGTCCGCCCGGTCGAGATGGCGCGCATCGCCCACCGTGCAACCGGCGATCGGCGCATCCGGCTGTTGCGCGGACGCCCCCCGTGCTTGCTCGATATGGAGCGGCACCGGGTCGATGAGATGCACCTCGTAGCCGCGCCGGGCGAGCCAGCGCGCGTACACACCCGGCCCGCCGCCGATGTCGAAAATCACGGCGGGCGGTGGCGGCAGATAGCGGGAGACGATCTCCTGCGTGCGCGCGAACTCGATCCGCCCGCTGCCGCTTCGGAGGCGATCCGCCTCTATCCCTTCGGCGTAATGCGCCTGCACCTCCTGCCTCGGCATATCGCCAGAATTCGCGAGATCGGACATTTCACTGCTCCCGTTTCTCATTACGTCTATAGCGCGCGCTGGAGTCTGCCCAGGAAGCGCCCGGCGCTACTGCTCGGCCCTCGTTATTCTCCCCAATCTTCATCCTCTTCGGGAGCGAGGGCAAGGGTGAAGGGCGCGAGAGCGACGACTTCCAGTTCCGCGCCGCACTCCGGGCACTGGATGATCTCACCCGTCGTGATGCCGCTGACGGTCCACTCGCCCGCGCACTCGGGGCATTCGGCGGTAACGGTCGTGATAGTGGTGCTCATGGTGACGATCCTTTCCGTTTCATGTGGAAACGACATACAACCTACACAAACGACGAGCGCGTCACGCCTTCCCATCCGTATTGCTTGACGAACTCGATCATCCCGCCCACCTCCGCGACGCGCAGGACGAAGGGGGGCAGCGGCTCGGCATGGAAGACCAGGCCGCGATCCGGCAGGGCAATTCGACCGGTGACGGGGTCAACTTCGATCGTCTCGCCATCCTGCGCTGCTGCGGACGCTTCCGGCGAGACGAGGATCGGCAGGCCAATATTGATCGCGTTGCGGTAGAAGATGCGCGCGAAGGAACGCGCGATCACATACGATGTCCCCGCCGCCTGGATGGCGACGGGCGCGTGCTCCCGCGAGGAGCCGCAGCCGAAGTTGTTGCCGCCGACGATCACATCGCCGGGCCGCACCTGCACCGGGAACTCCGGCCGCACCTCGCAGAGCACATGCTCCGCAAGGTACGCCCGATCCGTCGTCAGGTTGTACCGCCCCGGAATGATCTCATCCGTATTCACATTGTCCCCAAATCGCCAGACACGTCCCATCGCTCATCACTCCTTTCCATGACATACCACATCGACAAACCGGATCGACGCAAAGAGCGCAAAGACGCAAAGGTCGCAAAGGGGAGAAGCAAGAAGATTCTTTGTCTTCCCAATACTTCTTTTCTTCTTTGCGTCCTCTGCGCTCTTTGCGTCTTTGCGGTTCAATTGGTTTCTCCCTCCTGCCGGTTACAGGTATGCGCGCGGGTCGGCGATAGCGCCTTCGATGGCGGAGGCGGCTGCGGTGGCGGGGTTGCCGAGGTAGATTTCCGCCGTCGGGTCGCCCATGCGGCCGGTGAAGTTGCGGTTCATCGTCGTCAGGGCGCGCTCGCCCTTGCCGAGGACGCCGAAGTGTCGCCCGATGCAGGGGCCGCAGCCGGGTGAGCCGATGTGCGCGCCAGCGCGCATGAAGGTCTCGATGTAGCCATGCTCCACCGCCTGCAACTGAATCTCGCGCGAGGCCGGGATGATGATACAGCGCGTGCGCGGGCTGATCGTGCGCCCTTCCAGCACGCGGGCGGCGAGGGCGAGATCGTCCAGCCGCCCGTTCGTGCAGGTGCCGATGAAGACCTCGTCGAGCGGCGTGCCGATCACGTCCGTGACGGGGCGGACGTTGTCTACCTCCGGCGGGCAGGCGACGAGCGGTTCGAGATTGTCCACGTCGAGTTCGACGACGCGGCGATAGTGCGGATCGACCGGGTGCAGGTGACCGGTGCCGGTGTCGTAGCGGACGCGGCCGGCGAGGTAACGGTCGGTAATCTCATCCGCCTCGATCAAACCGAGCTTGCCGCCCATCTCGATGGACATATTGGCGAGCGTCATCCGCTCGCTGATCGAGAGAGCGCGCACTGTCGGGCCGCCGTACTCGATTGCGTCGTAGACCGCACCGGCGACGCCGATGGTCTGCACCATCAGGAGCGTCAGGTCCTTGGCCGTCACGCCGTGGCCGAATCTGCCGGAGACCTCGAAGCGCACCGTCTCCGGCACGCGGAACCACGTCTTGCCCGTCGCGTAGACGAGGCCGATGTCCGTTGAGCCCATGCCCGTCGCGAAAGCGCCGAGCGCGCCATATGTCACGGTGTGCGAATCCCCGCCGACGACGATCGAGCCGGGCGCGACGAATCCCTGCTCGACCATCACCTGATGGCAGATGCCGCTGCCGGCATCGAAGAAGTTGGGGATTTCCTGCTCCGCGACGAACTGACGCATGTTCCGGTGTGTGCTCGCGACCGCCGGGGTGGAGGCGGGCACGACGTGGTCAATGGCGATGACGATGCGCGACGGGTCCCAGAGCGGACGGCCTAACTTGCGGAACGCCTCGATAGCGAGCGGCGAAGTCGTGTCGTGACTCATCGCGTAATCGACATCCGCCACGACGATTTCCCCGGCATGGACGGGCCGACCGAGCCGCGCCGAGAGGATTTCTTCAACGAGCGTGCCCATACGAGAAGGCTCCTTCCGTGGTGGCGCGGGCGTCAGCCTGCGACCCTAACCCTCCAGCCCCCTTCCCCACCGGGGAAGGGGGAGTCTCAAAGTACGCGCGCAATAGGTCATCTAATTCCGTATCGGTCAGTGGGGCATCGTCCGCGCGGCGCTTGACGGCGGCGGTGACGGCGCGGAGGGTGGCGGCGTCGAAGGTGAGGCCGAGGGTGCAGGCGCGAGCGGCGATGGCGGCGCGGCCGGTCAGGGCGTGCGCGATGGCGATGGTCCGCTCGACGCCGAAGAGCGCCGGGTCGATGATTTCGTAGGTGCGCGGGTCTGCCAGCACCGCCTTGGTATGGACACCCGCCTTATGCGTGAAGGCGGCGGAGCCGGTCAGGTAATTGTTGAAGGGGATCGGTACACCGACTGTCTCCGCCACCAGCGCGTCGAGGTGCAGCAAGCCCGGCAGGTCGTACGCGGCGGTCAAAGCGGGGTCGGTTGCGTGCAGGCGGGCGATCAAGCCGCCGAGCGGCGTGATGCCATTGCGCTCGCCGATGCCGAGCACGGTCGTGTCGATGAAGGTCGCGCCCGTGTCGAGCGCGGCGTGCGCATTGGCGATGGCGCAGCCGCTATCGTTGTGGCCGTGGAATTCGATGGCGGCGCGGCACTCCCGGCGCAGCAGCGCCACCAGTTCGCCGACCTGCCGGGGTGTCGCGATGCCGACCGTATCCGCGATGCCGATGCGGTCCACACCGAGCGCGTCTACGGCGCGATAGATCGCGAGCAGATCGTCCGGGTCGGTGCGGAAGGCATCCTCGCTCGAAAAACGCACGATGAGGCCGTGTACCCGCGCGAGCCGGATGCATTCCTCCGCGCAGGCGATCATTGTCGCGAGGCTGTGGCCGTGGCTGTGTTCCCGCAGTTGCGTGGACATGCCATAGAAGATATTGACGCCGTCCACACCCGTGTCGATTGCCGCCTGCACATCGCTGACTGTGCAGCGGACATGGGCGAGGATCATCGCGCAGCGCGGCATGGCGCTGAGCAGTCGCGCGTCCGCGAAGGAGCGTGGCGAGGCGGCGGGATTGGTGATTTCGATAGCATCGACGCCGAAGCGGTCGAGCGCGCGGGCGATCGTCTGTTTCTGTGCCGTGGTGAAGTGCGCGCTGGCGAATTGCTCGCCCTCGCGGAGCGTCGTATCGATGATCGCGACGTGCTGGATAGTCACCACGTGCCTCTCACGGAGTAGTCAGTAGCCGGTAGTCAGTAGTCAGTTGAATGCGGAAGCGCTACGCGCATTTCTTTCTGGCTACTGGCTACTGGCTACTGGCTACTCCCCACATCCGCGCCGCCGGGCGGGCAAACAAAAACGCCCTCATCCCGATTGGGACGAGCGGCGCGGAGAGCGCGGGCATCGTGGTACCACCCAAAGTTCGCGGTGCCCTCGCAGGCATCGCCTCAGCCGTACAGAACATTCGCCAATCACAGGTTGGAAACCTGTGCCACCATTACCGGTGGGGCAGGTTTTCAACCTGCCAAGCGACAATCGATACGCGCGCCTGTGGTAACGGTGGCGCTCCGGCGGATCATCAGGGGCGAAAGTCCCCATCCTCTCCGCAACACCCGAGGCTTTTTTTCCGAAATTCCCGGCCCCGCCTCACACCTTGCGCGGGTCGCTGTGCCGTTCCCTTCGGTACTCTCCCTCGTGTTTCAATCCCCATCCGATGCATGACCGGATGCGATTACTCCAAACAGTATATGGAGGTCGCGGTGCTGTCAATCTGTACGGACACCGAACGGTTCTCCCATCGCTACGCCGGAAGGAGTGGCCGCACCACATCGACCATTGCCGTTCCCAATGAGAGATGCTGATCGGCATCGAGGTGAACGCCGTCCACCCGGCTCGTTGATGTCACTGTTCCTGAGTCGAAGAAGGGGCAATCGAGCGCGGTACACACCGCGCGGTATGCATCCGCGAGGCCGACGGACTTGGTATCCGCGCCGATGAACTTCGGGGCGATCGGCCCCTTCGGCGCTTGGAGCGGCGGCGGGGCGACGACGAGGACGGGCGCCACCGGCATCCCCGGCTCGATGGGAGCCTGCCGGATGGCGGCGACTAACGCGGCGATCCCTTGCGCGGCGTGCCAGGCGGTATGCGGATGCATCGACTGGAAATCGTTGGTGCCGAGCATCAGGACGACGAGCGCGAGCGGCGCGTGCATCTCAATCCGCTGCGCCAATCCCTTCAGCCCATTGCGGCCGGGCTTGTACGGGTCTTCCCAGACCGTCCGCCGCCCATTCAGGCAATCCTCCAGGACCCGCACGGAGTGTCCCCCGGCGTTCAGCCCCTGCTCCATCACCCCCGGCCATCGCTCATGGAACGGCAGCCGCCCGCGCGTGCCGGGGATGATCCCCCATGTCAATGAATCGCCATAAATCAGAATTTGTTGCATTGCCTTATCCTCCACCATCGCCCGCCAAGCATACGAAAAATCCCCCCCCCCATCGCGCGATGGGGAGGGGAGTGAGGTTCTTCATCGGTCAATGTCCGGCTACCCACGGGCCGGTAGGCGATGGTCGTTGCGGGTCTGCCGCGTCATCGGGCGCGGAAATGTCCCATTCGAAAGCATTGGTGAGATCGAAGATTTCTTTCGCTGCCCATGCCCTACCCCACCGACGCACCGTAATCTGGCTCAGTATCCTCGCCTTTTCGAGCGAGAGGATCGCGAGGCGCGCCGCCTCCTCGGACGTGCCGGTAATCATGCTCACCGTCGCGACATCAACGATCGGATATGCGGGCAGCAACGGGAGAAGTTTCGCAGCCGCCGAATCGCGCCGGGGATTACCTGCCTGCTTCCGCCATTCTTCGCGCAGGTTTCGGAGAGAAACAGTCAATTCGACGGCTTTCTCGCTCGCCCGCTGCGTCGCGTCCGCGAAGAGCGCGCACCACTCGACCGTATCGCCGTTACGATAATCCGTAAGCCCACCGATATACGCGCGTGCGTTCGCGGCCAGGATAATACTGACTGGCGGTACATAGCGGGTGGCAAGTCCCCGTCGTCGGAAGATGACGTGGATGAGGCAGCGCCCGACGCGGCCGTTGCCATCGATGAAGGGATGGATCGTCTCAAATTGGGCGTGCGCGATCGCGGCTTGCACAATGGTTGGCAGATCGGTGCGATTGATGAAAGCACAGAGATCATCGAGCAAGCGCGGGACATGATCCTCGGGCGGCGGGATGAATTCGGCCTCCAACGGACTGTTGAATTTCCCACCGATCCAGTTCTGCTCCCGCCGAATGACGCCCGCGATCTTCTCATCAACCCGCGTGTTGAGGAGCGTCTTGTGGATGGAGACGATGTCACTCAGTGCAAACGAGTGGCTGGAGCTGCCGATGTGCATGGCCGTTTCCATCGCCGCGATGTTGTTGAGAACCGATTGTGCTGTCAGGTCGCTCCCCGTTGGATCGAATAAGGATGCGGCAAGTCTGCGCTGTGAGATTTGCAGGCCTTCGATGCGTGAGGAGCCAACGCTCTCCGCCCGGAGTAACTGACGCGCAACTGCTTCCAAACCGTCATATTCCGGGCCGGTGTTGAGATGACGGATCGCTTGTTCCGCTTCCGATACACGCTGCGCAACATCACCCGGCAAGGCAGGGTTGATGTCGGCAATGTTCTGCGGGAGATAGGCGCGGTACAGAAAACCGAGGCGATTCTTGCGTCCTCCGGACGCGGTCAAATTCGGTTGCCAGCGGCGTTCAATAAAGCGTTCGGTCGGCGATTCATCGTTATGCATGTCTGTTATCCTTGGGTTCCTACCGTCAGAATCCAAGGATAACACATTATCCTTGGGTTTTGTACATGAGAATCCAAAGATAGCAGCGCCAAGACCGCATTCATGTCTCCCTCGAAGAACTCCCTCTCCATCGCAAATGGAGAGGGGGCAGGGGGTGAGGTTCCTATCCCGGCGCCAGCATGAGCAGATCGGCGAATTGGTCCGCGTGCAGTTGCTCGAAGCCTTTTTGGGGCACTTTGCTGTACTGCCACGGGGTGCCGGTGAGCAGCGTCGCGTTTTCGCACCAGATGATGGCGGCGCGGTCTTTGCGCGCCACGTCGGTATCTTCGCGCCCCTTCGTCTCGACCAGCGCGTGCGTGCCGTTCGTCAGCAGGGCGACGAAATCCGGCTCGTAGTAGCGCAGGTTGCCCACCGTATCGGTGTACTCGATGCGGAAGCCGAACTGCTCCGGCAACTTCGCGAACGCTGTTACGTCCGGCGCGGTTTCGAGGAAGAGCGCGAACCGCTTCTCGAAGTTGTTCTCGCACGGGACGAGGTTGAAGACCGTCTTCTGCGCCGTGATCGTCGGGCGAGAGGTGGCGAAGCCGCGCATCGTGGAGAGGGCGCGGCCCGCGTGGATCAGCGACGGGCTCAGTTCCTCGACGATCACCTCGCGCAATGCGGCGACGAAGGTGCGCACCGTGACGTACTGCGCGACGTTGCTGGAAATCGCCTTAATCATCGCGGCGGTCTCGATGTCGGTCGGGCCACCGAAGGCGCGCGTCTCCAGGAATTCCCGCACCTTCGGCGCGAGGACGGCGAACTGCGAGGGCAACTTGACCTCCTGCGCGATCCGCTTGGCGTAGTAGGAGATCACCTCTTGCGCCGTCTGCGCCTGCGGGATGGTATAGTCCGCCTCCACCAATTTTTCCAGCGAGATGATGTCGTACCCCTCGTAGTGGAACGATTGCGCGGCGGCATCCTGCTCCTTCTTCGGCAGGGTGGGGCAGGCCATCGCCGCCACATCGAGCGCGCCGATCTCCTCCGCCAGCGTCTTCTTGCGCGCCAGAATCGGGCTCAGTTCGGGGATGGTGATGTCTTTGTCCACCTTCGCCGGGTCGGGCGCGATGGTGACGATGATCACCTTGTCTTTTTCCAGGTCGAAGGTGTCGAGGGCGATCTCCTCGTCCTGCTCCAACTGCGTGACGAACTCGAGGAACGCCTTGTTGCCGATCACGTCCACCCGCTCGGTGTAGGTGTTGCCTAACTCCCGGAACATGCGCCGCAGGCCCCGCCCGATGGTCTGCTCCGGCAGGATGTTCGCTTTGGATGTATACGGGCGCAGGCCGACGATCACCGTGACATTCTGCACGTCCCACCCCTCGCGCAGCATCAGGACGCTGACGATGGCGTTCACCGGGCTGGTCGCCTCGTCCACCTCGCGCGCCAGCGTGCGCGCCGCGTCGAGGTCGCGCTTGGAGACCTCGCCCG
>JBPCMC010000063.1:0-14744 GCA_051002645.1 Thermomicrobiales bacterium | reverse complement strand
AGAGCAACCCATTCTCTTTTTTTCTCTTTCCCTTCTTGTTTCCTCGCGGCCTTGGGGGTCCAATCCCGCATTCCCGTTATTCGCGGATCCAGCGCTCGTTGGTGCGCTCCCAGGTGAGAAGTTCCTCGGGCTTGAACCAGAGGGCGATCTCGCGCGCCGCGCTCTCCACGCCGTCCGAGGCATGGACGAGGTTGCGCCCGACATCGACGCCGAGGTCGCCGCGCACCGTGCCCGGTTCCGCGTTGGTCGGGTTCGTCGCGCCGTTCGTCTTGCGCACGGTGGCAATCGCGCCCGGCCCGGAAAAGACCGCCACCACGACCGGCGACGCGGTGATGAAGGAGACCAGTCCCTCGAAGAAGCCCTTGCCCTTGTGCTCCGCGTAATGCTCCTCGGCGAGCGCGCGGTCCACGTTGATCATCTTGCACGCGACCAGTTGCAGCCCGCGCCGCTCCAGCCGCCCGAGAATCTCCCCGACCAGCCCGCGCTGCACCGCGTCCGGCTTCGCGATCACCAGCGTCCGCTCCATCTCCGCCACACATTCCTCCTCGAATCAATCAGCCAATTTCATCGCGGGCCATCATACCTTAGTGAGTCAGAAGCGTGTGGGTCCGTTTGGCCATCATCTTGTTAGACAGCGTATCTTGGACAGTAGTTCCCGACTCTGCGCGGCTCAATTGTTGATGACTCGGCCATCATACCGTGCCCCATTCCTCCTCAATCTCCATGCGAGCGCGCTCCACGAGTCCATGATAGTCCGGCCAAAACGGATCGCGGCCGTGATGAAGGAGCGTGAGATAATTCGGAGATGATGGATCTAGGAGAGCATTTTCAAGAATATTGAGCAGATACGCGAAAATATGCCCCTCAGCGCGGTGTCCCAGGCTCAAATCGACCTGATCTCCTTGCTTGCTCTGTTGGCTAGCATTGTAAAGAAAGTTGAACAAAATTAGTGCCTCAGCCTCTGGCAACCGTATAGTAATCTCGCTTTCGCCAATTGCTCGACTCCTTGCCTTCCGTGCCTCTATTCCCATTCCCAAGAGCCGCGCTGCGTCCGCCATAAGGCTCCAGAAATTACTACCGGCAGCGATACCTTTACCTGTCGCTGCTAGTTCTTGCCACGCCAATGCGTACTCGCTGTTTTCAACGAAATTGGCAAACAGACCCGTATCGGTATCCGAAGGAAGTTGCTGATAGGCGCGATCAAAGAGTCCGATTGCGTTTCTGATCAAATTCGTCCCATTATCTGCCACCGAGATGCCTCCACACTGGCTGAGAAGCCGCCGAGTCATGAATTCACACGTTCATGAGCATAAAGGTCACACGCACGCGGGCGGTGTATTCACCGATTTCGTCGAAGGCGACGGATTCCTCGGCAATGGCGAGGGCGTCACTGAGCGGTTTGCCGAAGGTCGCGGCGATTGCCTCGCCAGTGGTGCGGGCGTCCGCGAGGGCTGCGGCGAGGGTGATCTGGCGCGCCGCCGTCTCGTCCCGCAGGCCGAAGGTGATACCGCCGAATGCCGCGCCCGCGTTGAGCGCGGCATCGACGATCTGTGCGAGCAGGGCGAGATCATTCAGGACGACGCGGATCGTGCCACCGACTCGCGCGGCCGTATTCGCCCGCTGCGCGTGGCTGGGCAGGCCGGGTTCGTTCTCCTCCATGACGCGAGGCGCGCCGCCGTGGATGCCGTCTTGCGGCGCACCACAGCCGATCAGCGCCTGCACCACCCGCTGCACCTCCTCGGCGTGCGCCCGAATCGCCTGCCCGACCGTTTCGCCCGTCCCCTCCGCGAGGAAGAGCACCGTCGCCTGATCGGCGGAGATGGGGCGCGTCGCGTCGCCATTCACGGTGATAACCTGCGGTTGCGCACTCACTGTTTCTCCAAGCGCTTAGCGCCCCGTGCCCTTGCCGGCCACCCGGACGAGCAAGGCTTGACGGTATTGGCCCTGCGCCTGCGCGTAGAGACCGAGGCGAGAGTAGGCATCACCGAGCAAGCGGCGGGAGTCGGGGCGCTGCGGCGTGGCATCCACGAGCGCGCGGAGACCGGGCAGGAGCGCGTGGAGCCGGTCGTGGTCCGTCCCCGCCGCCGTCAGCGCCGCCCGCATCTCGCCCACCGCCCCAACGACATCGCCCGCCCGCGCTCTCACAAGGACTGAGGCCTGCGGGTGCCCTTTGGGCGGCATGAGGACTGAATCGGAGGGCGCACGGCTGTGCGCCCCTACGGCCCCCTCTCCCGTGTCGGGAGGGGGTTGGGGGGTGGGCAGAGCGTCCGTCGCGTCGAGGAGCGGTTCACCGCCCGGCTGCGTGGCGATGATTGCGCCGTCTTCCTCGACGACGGCCATAATCGACTCTGGCTCCTCATCGGCCGCGACCGGGGTGGACTCCAAGGCGCGCTCGTCTTCCGGCTCTGCGTAGGGCACATGGAGCGGGTGCGGCAACGCGGCAACCGGCGCATCGAGGGCGGCAATCGCCGCCGCGAGCCCGTCCGCGTGGGGCAGGACGATCTCCGGTTCCGGTTCCGGTTGCGGGTCGGCGGCTTTCGCATTCGCGAGCGCCGCAGCGAGGCCGGAAAGGGCCTCGACCAGCCGCATCGTGTCGGATTTCGGCTGCGGCTCCTCTACGTCGGCAGGTGACGGCTCGGCGGCGGCGCGCGCTTCCGGTTCGGTCGTCATGACATTCTCCTCCGGGTCAGGCAATACCTGCGGCGTCGGGACCAGCGAGAGGCGTTGCCGCCCATGCACGGGCAGGCGCAGCGGTTCGTCCGGGTCGACAATCGCCGCGTCCGGGTTGCTCGCGATCAGCGCGCGGGCAATAGCGCCGTCCGGGTCGTTACGGGCGGCCTGTTTGGCGTGCTCGCGCGCGAGATCACCATTGCCGCGCCGCGCCGTCGCGTCCGCCAGCGCCCAGCGCGCCCGCACAATGCCCGGTCGCTCGCCGAGCAGCGCGGCGCATTGCTCGACCGTCTCGGCGAGATTGCCTAATCGCCACTGCGCGAGCGCGGCGGCGAGCCGGAGGTCGGTACGGTTCGGGTGATCGGCGAGAATGGCGGCGTACTCCCGCGCCGCGCGCTCCGGGTAGAGGTTGCGCACGTAGAGGGCGGCGAGGGCGGGACGGGTAAATTGGAGGTACCCTTCCGGGCCGTAGAGCGCCGCCAGCCGCTCGGTCAGTTCGGCGCGGAGGGCGGAGTTGGCGGGATCGTGCTCCCAGGCGGTGAGCAGGTGCTCGGCGGCGGTGTACGGGTCGCCCTCCGCGTCGGCCAGCCGGGCGAGGACGAGGATCGCCTCATTGTCGAGCGGGTCAACGGCGAGCGCGGCGTCGAGGTGCGTCTTCGCCTCCGCGTTCGCGCCGAGGGCGAAGAGTGCGACGCCGCGCAGCCGCTGGAAGACGGCGGCGTCCGGGAAGACGGTCAGCGCCTGATCAGCGAGTTCCGCCGCACTCTCGTTGTCGCCGTCGTCCAGCACGGCGGCAATCTCCGCCGCGTGGTCGCGCGCCAAGCGGTCGGTGGCGTTCATCACCCCCCACCCTCGCCCACATCGGCGTAGATGCCGCGATACTCCGGCGGCAGGAGAGCGGCGACGTGGCGCATCATCTCATCGGTCGCCGTTTGCATGTCGGGCCGCTTGCCGTCCGGTCCGGGCGTGAGGTGGAACGGTCTGCCGAAGGTGACGGTGACGGGCACGCGCCCGCGCCGCTTGCGCCCCGCCTTCGCCGCCTTCTCGTCGAACGGCAGCGTCTGCGTGCCCGTCACCGCGACGGGCAGGATCGGCGCGCCCGTCCGCAGGGCGACGAAGGCCGCGCCCGGCAACACTTTCTCAATCCGGCCCGTCAGCGAGCGCGTCCCCTCCGGGAACATGAAGAGCGCCTCGCCGTCCTCGACGACATGGACCGCATAGCGGAGCGCCGCGCGGTCTGCCGACCCACGGTCAACCTCAAAGCCACCATAGAGGCGGACGATATGGCGCAGCACCGGCACCGCGAAGAGTTCCTTCTTCGCCATGAAGAAGAGGTTGCGCGGGAGCACCGCACCGACGACGGCGGGGTCGAAATTGTGCAGATGGTTGCAGGCGACGATCAGCGGGCCGCGACGGGGCACGTTCTCTTGGCCATGCACGTCCAGGTGCAGCAGCGGCACGAAGGCGGCGCGTACGAACCAGCGCGTGCCGTGGTAGATGCCGTGATAGAGGCGCGTCCGGTGGAAGTGATCGATCCGGTCGCGGTCGTCGCGATGCGTGGGGGACGGGTTCTCAGTCTTCTCCGGCGTGGCGCTCACCCGGCATTCCTCCCCGCGTCGGCGCGGGCCGCCGCGCGCTCGACTTCGCGCAATGCCCGCTCGGCGACTTCTTCCGGCGTCAGCACGTCGTTGAGGATGATGATCGCATCCGGTGCGGGCCGCAACGGGGCGACGGTGCGATTGCTGTCGAGCCGGTCACGCTCCGCCTCCTCGCGGATGATCTCGGCGATGGGCCGTGGCCGCCCGCGCTCCGCCAGTTGTCGCGCCCGCCGCTCCGCCCGCACGCGCGCGTCCGCGTCGAGGTAAAGTTTGAGGTCGGCGTCCGGCACGACGACCGTGCCCATGTCCCGCCCGACCATGATCACGCCGCCCACCGCCGCCGCCTGCCGCTGCACGGCGAGTAGCGCGTCGCGTACACCGGGCAACTGCGAGACGGCCGAGACGAGCCCGTTGACGGCGGGCGCGCGCAGATCGGCGGTCACGTCCGCGCCGTCGATCGTCACCACCGGCTCACTCGCCGCGTCGCCCGGCGGCCCGACATGAATGGTCGCTCCCTCGATCAAGCACACAATCGCCGCCTCATCCTCCGGTCGCACATCCACCATCCCCGCACGCGCGGCGAGCAGCGTGGCCGCCCGATAGAGCGCGCCCGTATCGTAGACGTGGTAACCGAGCGCCTCCGCGAGCCGCTCCGCGAGACTCGTCTTGCCGACGCCCGCCGGTCCGTCAATCGTGATGACGCGGGGGAACACGCTACCCCACCCCCCAGCCCCCTCCCCCATTAAGGGGGAGGGGGAGTCCACAGAGGCTGTCTGCGATCGCCCCCCTCCCCAATACGTCGAGGGGGAGCCCGCAGAGATTATCTGCGGTAGTCTCCCCTCTCCCCAATGGGGAGGGGGGCCGGGGGGGTGGGTAGATCATCCCTGCTCCTCCGTCGGCATTTCCTGGTCGGTGAGTTTGAGGGCGACGAAGAGTTCGCGGCGCTCGCCGGGGGTGAGCTCGCGCCACGCGCCCTTGGGGATGCCGGTGAGGACGAGCGGGCCGAGGCGGACGCGCACGAGGTGGTGGACCTCGCAGCCGACGGCTTCGAGCATCCGGCGCACCTGTCGCTTGCGCCCCTCGCTGATGATGATGCGGATCCACTGCTCGCCGTGCTTGACGGGCAGGAGATTGACTTTCGCGGGGGCGGTGCGCTCGATGCGGCCCTCCTCGTCGCGCAGTTCCATGCCCGCGCCGAGGGCGATGACGGCCTCGCGGTCCGGCAGCGGCGTGACGAGCGCGTGATACTCCTTCTGGATGCCGAAGCGCGGGTGCATGACGCGGTGCGCCACCTCGCCATCGTTCGTCATCAGCAGCAGGCCCTCGGTGTCCCGGTCCAGCCGCCCGACGGGTACGACGCGCTCCTGCACATCGACCAGTTCCATCACCGTCCACCGGCCGCGCTCATCGCTGGTCGTTGTGATATAGCCGCTCGGTTTGTGGAGGATGATGTAGCGCATTCTCGGCCGGGCGAGCTGCTTGTTGTCCACGAGGATGTTATCGCGCTCCGGGTTGACCTTGACGCCCATCTCGCGCACGACCTGGCCGTTCACGCGCACGCGCCCCGCCTTGATGATCTCCTCGGCGGCGCGGCGCGAGGCGATGCCGCGGGCGGCGAGCACCTTCTGGAGCCGCTCCTGCCCTAGCCCCCCGGTCCCCTTCCCCACGGGAGAAGGGGGAGACTTGGAAGGTTTTTCTGTTGGGCGGCTTGTGCGGCTATTCGGTCGCTTGGGCGTCTCGGGCACGGTTTCCTACCCCCTGACCCCCTCCCGAAACGGGAAGGGGAACGTGATGCGGACAACGTGCCGGTTCTCTGTGGCACGGCGAACGAATTCTTTATCTATTCCCGCGTCGCTCCCCCTTCCCAACACGGGAAGGGGCCGGGGGGTTAGGCAGGAGGCGTTGACGGTATCGGTGCGCCGGCGGCATAGACATCCATCCGCGCGAGTTCCCCATCCCCAATCGAGAAGATGATAACACCGCGCGTACCCGGCGGGCCAGGAGAGGCCGTCGCCGTGCCATCCTGTTTCGCCGTGACACCGGCAGGCGAAAGCAGGAGCGTGTAGTGGATCAGTGGCGCGAGCCGGCTGTCGAGCACGATTGTCTTGCTCGCGCGCGTCGTCACGCCCCATGCATCGAGGGCGCGCGCCAGGCCGGGCAACCCTTTCGGGTCGCCGAGCGCCACCCATGCCCAGGTCGCGCGCGTGTAGGCGAGCAGCGCCCGCGCATCCGCGTAACGGTCCGTGCTGCCGAGGACGACGACGATCAGGCGGTGGCCGTTCTCCGCCACCGCGACGATGAGGTTCTGGCCCGCTTCGTCCGTCGTGCCGGTCTTGACGCCGATCACGCCCGGCGTGCCGAGCAGTTCGTTCGTGTTCGTGACCGGGTACGTGCCGTACGCGGAGGGGATCATCGCTTCCGGCGTGCGCACAATCGGCGCGAGGATCGGGTCGGCGAGGACGATATCCGCCAGCCGGGCGAGGTCATGGGCTGTGGAGACCATACCGGGCGCATCGAGGCCGCTCGGGTTGACGGCGGTGGTGGCGGTCAGCCCCCGTTCGACGCCGACGGCGTTCATCTTCGTCACGAAAGCATTGACGGGGCCGACGGTCGCGGCATCCGGCAGTTTCGCCCCCTCCGCGTGCGCGATGACGGTTGCGGCATCGTTGCCGGAGGGGATGAGCATTCCCTTGAGCAGATTGCCGAGCGTCAGCGTGTCGCCCGGCTTGAGCCCCATCGTGCTGCCGCCGACGAGGTCGGCCTTCTCCGCCTGAATTGTCTCCTCCACCTGCCCGAGCGTCAGCGCGGTGATCGCCGTCAGCAGTTTGATCGTGCTCGCCGGAGCGATCGGCGTCTGCTGCTCCCTTGTGTAGAGCGCCTTATCCGCCGTGTTCTCCTGCACCAGCGCGGCGCGCGCCGTCAGTTTCGGCAGCGGCGCGGGCGCGATGGTGTGCGGATACGTCGCCCCCGGCCACGCACCGACCGGCGCGGCGAAGGAGAGCATACCAATGAGCGCAAGCAAAAGACCGGGTAACGCGCGACGCACCTTCATGGCGCGGAGGATACCATTTCAGACCAACCCGATTCCATATGTGTCGAGCAGCAACGCGAGTAATAAACGGCGACGCATCGCCGCGCCGGATCGCGGCGCGAGCGGTAGCCATCCGGGGACTATAGCGGTAAAGTCAGCCGAGTTGGAGCATAGTGCGCAAAGAGGATGCGATTCACGATGGCAGACGATGAAGAGACGATCATGCTGTACCGGCCAACGGGACAGCGAGAGTTGGAGCTCGTTCGAGGGAGCGGCTACCGGGCATGGCCGCCGCGTCTGCCGGAGCAACCGATCTTCTATCCCGTGCTCAACGAAGAATATGCGACACAAATCGCGCGTGATTGGAATGCGCGCGGTACGTCGATTGGCTATGTCACCCGTTTTCGCGTTCGTGCGGACTACCTGCGACGCTACGACGTTCATACGGTCGGCGGGCGGATGCACCAGGAGTATTGGATTCCGGCGGACGAATTGCCTGAGTTCAATCGAAACATTGTCGGCCTCATCGAGGTAATCGCGGAATTTCATCCGCCCGATGCTCAATAGGATACGCTCGGACAATTCGAGGTGCGATTGCCCTGATCGGCGCTCCTCAAAGCGTGACGACGACCTGACCTTCCGCAACGGCGACGGGATAGGTGCGGATGCGCACCGACGGACGGGCGAGGGCGCGGCCGGTGGGGATGTCGAATTCCCAGCCGTGCCACGGGCAGGTGAGGATTTCGCCGTCGCGTATCCACTGGTGCTTCCAGCCCGTCGCCGCATTGCAGGCCATCGTGCCGTTCACCGTCCCCTCGCAGAGGGGGCCGAACGAATGCGGGCAGACATTCGGCAGCGCGTAGAACGCGCCGTTGACGTTGAAGACGCCGATCTCGATGTTGCGGATTTTTACCACCCGGTGCGTGTTCTCCGGGAACTCCGCCACCGGCCCAACGATGTGGGAAGCCACTTGTCGCTACGCTCCTCCAGCAATGAGCAACGAGCAATGAGCAATGAGGGGTTCGCCCCTACTCCTTGCTCATTGCTCCCTACGTAATCTTGCCCGCCGGTACCGGAATATTGAAGAGTTCGAGGGCGTTTTCGCCCATGATCCGGCGCTTCATCTCCAATGGCATCGGCAGATTCATGATCGACTTGGGGTGGTCGAAGTCGTGGTGCGGCCAGTCGGAGGCGTAGAGGGTGCGGTTCTCGCCGTCGTACATGCGGATGATGTCGACGAGATGCTGCGGGTTGTCCGGCTCCTCCAGCGGCTGGGTGGCGAACCACATCCGCTCCTTCATGTACTCGCTCGGCCGCTTTTCGAGGAAGGGCACGACCCGGCGGTACTCCTCGTGGTAGCGGTCCATCCGCCACATGAAATAGGGCACCCAGGCGACGCCGGCCTCCGTGAAGGCGACCTTGAGATTCGGGTAGCGCGCCATCACGCCCGTGTGCATCAGGCTGACGAGGTTCGCCATCATCGCGAAGGAGTGCGCGAGGATTTGGCGGGCAAAATGATTCTCGAACTGATCCAACTCGAAGGGGAAGGCGGGCGAGATGAAGGTGACACTATGCAGCATGACGGGCAGATTGGCAGCCTCCGCCGCTGCCATGATCGGGTCGTACTTGCGATGGCCCCACAAGGGATTGACGCCCGCCGTCGGCAGGTAAACGGCGACGATCCGCTCTTCCTTCGCGTACTGCTCGATCTGCCGCGCTGAGTCTTCTGGGTTCTGCGGGCAGGCGAGGAGCGCCCCATACAAGCCCGGCTCGCGCGTCAGCCACTCCTCCATCAGCCAGCGATTGTAGGCATGGGAGAGGACGGTCGCGTACTCGATATTCGGGATCGGCGCGAAGAGCAGCATATTGTCCGGGAAAAGGACACCGACATCGATGGAGAGGGCCGAGAGCGACTCGCGCATCTCCGCCGCCGAATGGACGGAGCGGGCGGCGTGGCCGCCGGGGATCGGCGGATCGAGCTTGAGCGAGGGCGAGAAGCCGGGGATGTCAAGATACCGTTGCGGGCCACTGGCGAGCGATTCCAGCGACTTGCGCCACGGCATGTCGCAGTAGGGCGCCAGCGCGCCCGGCGTGTCATTTACATGGACATCGGCGTCCACGATGATCATGTCGTTGACCTTCAGCCGCTCCGGCAGTGTCACCGTCATAGCGTCGCTCCGCTCCTTAGCCCTAACCCCCCAGCCCCCTTCCCCAGTGGGGAAGGGGGAGATTGGGAGCAATGCAAATAGAAATGTACATGACATGGAATCCGGTTCCCCCTTCCCCACCGGGGAAGGGGGTTAGGGGGTTAGGGTTAGGACTGCTTGAGGCCGAACTGCTCGTAGATCTTGACCATCTGATCGTGCGCGTCCTTGACCGCCGCATCGACCTTCTGGCCCTTCTGGATGATCGCGGCCATCATGTTTTCGAGCACCTTGTTGGCGATCACGCCGTCGACACCCGCCGAGATCGGGCCGGGGTAGTAGGTCTGGTTGTACCCGGATGCATCGCGAACCTGGGCCTCCAGTGTCGCGTAGTTCGGGTCGGTCTTCCAGTAGGGGTCCTTCCACTGGGACTCGTAGGCGGGCAGGATCAACCCACCCGCCTGCTTCGCGATGCCGATCCACTGCTCCGGCTGCATCATGTACTTCACCGTCTCGATCGCGAGGTCGGTGTTCTTCGCGCCCTTCGGGATGTAGAAATAGCCGAGTTGCCCGCCGGTCAACGGCGCTTTCACCGCCGGTCCCTTCGGGCGCGTCAGCACGAACGTCTTATCGAAGACGGGGTTCTTATCGTCCTTCGACTTCGCGTAGAGCGTGAAGGCGTTCGCGGTCATGCCGACGGTGCCGTTCAGCCACGCATTGTTGTTGCCCGAGCCGTCCCAGGATTCATAGCCGGTCGGGAGCATGTTCTTGTATTTGGCGTTGGTATAGATGTCCGACAGGAAGGTGATCCCGGCGACCGTCTCCGGCGAGTGCCAGACGACTTTCGTGCCCGTCTTGTCCTGGATCGAGCCGCCGTACGAGTGGACGACGTGCGTGATCAACTGGGGCCCGTCACCGACCGCATAGGGTGAGAAGCCCCAGCCGAATTGATTCTTGGAGGGGTCAGAGATCGCCAGCGCGGCATCGCGCGCTTTTTCGTAGGTGTCGATCGATGCCGGGTCGATGCCCTTCGCCGCCATCCAGTCCTTACGCACGAACCAGGCGTCCGAACTGCTGAAGAACGGGATCGCCCAGAACTTGCCGTTCTGCTGCAATCCGGGCGGGATGATCGGCATGAGGGCGCCGTAGGCGTCCGTGAACTGCTTGGTGAGGTCCGTAACATCCGTGAGTGCACCGAGCGTGATCAATTGCTGCGGGCCGCCGCCGATGTCATCCGCGAGGTCGAACGGGCTACCCGCCTGCACGCCCGCCTGCACCTTCTGCACATTCGGGCCCGCATCGGTGCTCTGGACGGAAAGGTCCACGTCCCCACCGACCGACTGGGTATAGGTCTTGATGTTGTTGCCGATGCTGTCCTGCACCGCCTTGTAATACTGGACTTTCTGGAAGTACGAAAGCTTCTTGCCCTTGAAGAGGTCCGCGCCGGTTTTCGGCTTCAGCGTGCCGGTGCCGGTGGAGGCTGCCGTCGTCCCTGCCGGGGCAACGGCGCTGCTCGCGGCGGTCGTGTCGGCCGGAGCGACGCTGCTGGCGGCAGCGGTCGTCGCGGCGGGAGCGGTCGTCGCGCCTGCGGCCGCACTCGCAGCGGGCTTCGTCGCGGCTGCTGCCGCGCTACTGGCCGGGGCGGTCGTCGCGCCCGCAGCGGCGGTCGTCGGTGCGGCCGCGCCTGTCGTGGCGGCGGGCTTCGGCGTGTCCGTCGCCTTGCTGCCACCGCAGGCGGCAAGCAGCGCCGCTGCCGCAGTCCCCGCCGTCCCAGCGAGAATCGTTCGTCGTGAAACCGTCGTGCTCATCTACCGTTCCTTCCTGTCACAGTTCGCTCCACCGCACCGTCACCACTGACGGCACATACGGCCCAGTGCGCCACGCGCACTACGAATGCTTCCTTTCCGCGCAATGATAGTGTCTGCGCCGCAATCCCGCAACATCGTTCGCGCCATGAAAACTGCTCACATCGAACGCAACGCATCACGACGGCGCCACCGCGAGGCGCGTCGCCGGGGCGCCGAAGTATGCTCGCACCTCAACCTCCTGCCGGGGGTCCACAACAACGGTGACGACATCGCCGGGGCACAGTTCGGTATCACCGCGCGGCACGACCGTCAGTTCGTCCCGCCGCAGCGAGACGACGAGCACGCCGCGCGGCAGATGGGCGGCGGCGAGCGTCAGCCCGGCAACGCGCGCCCCCGGCGCGACGGTCATCTCCAGGAGCGCCGTGCCCGCCGCCAGCGCGTCGAGCCGCCGCACCCCGCTCGTCAGCGCCGCCCGGTACGCGGCGGTGATATTCGCCGCCGTCACCACGCCGAGCACATGGCGCTCGGCGTCCACCACCGGCATCCACGGGACGTGGGTGGTCGCCAGGTCTTCCAGCGCATCGTCTAACCCCTCCGTGGCGAGAACCGTCACCGGGTCGGCAGTCATGGTGGAAGCGACAGACGTTGCCGCCCGCTCTCCGGCAGGGACCGTCGCGACGTCCGCCAACGTCATTACACCCGCCAGCACGCCATTCGACGCGACGACCGGCGCGCCACTCAGGCCGCCGTTCGTCAGCGCGCGCTCGGCCTGCTCCACCGTGGCATCGGGGGTGAGGGCGAGTGGGCGACGGGTCATCGCGTCGCCAATGCGCAGCGACGAGAGGAGCGGGAAGGAGTAGCGATAGCGATGGGCGGGCGAGTCCGCGCGCGAGGGCAGTTGGCTCGTGTAGATCGTCGCGTCGCCGACGATCAGGTAGGAGAGGCCGACGGCGACCATCGCGGGCGCCAGAAGCGAGAGATTCCCGGTCATCTCCGCGACCATCAGCATCACCGCCAGCGGCGCGTGGGCGATGCCGCCGAAGAGGGCCATCATCGCGACGATCACGAAGGGCGCGGGCGTCGCGGGCAACCCCGGCAGGTGACCCGCCGCCAGCCGCCAGAAGGCTGCGCCGACCATCCCGCCGATCACCATGCCGGGCCCGAAGATGCCGCCCGAGCCGCCCGAGCCGATCGAGAGTGACGTAAAAAGAATCTTTGCGAAGGGCAAGACGAGGATGATCCAGAGCGGCAAGGTGTAAATATCGCGGCTCATGCTGACCTGCACCCAGCCGTAGCCGGTGTGCAGCGCCTGGGGGATGACCATACCCATCAGCCCGACCGCGAGGCCACCGATGCCCGGCTTAACCCAATCGGGGAGCGGCAGGCGGTGGAACTGATGGCGCGTGCCGTGGAAGGCGCGGGCGTAGAGCAGCCCGATCAGGCCGCAGCAGATGCCGAGGAGCGCGTAATAGCCCAGTTGAATGGGATGATTAAAGGTCAACCCGGTCTGGTTGCCGAAGACGGGCGACCAGCCGAAGAAGGCGCCGAAGATGCTGTAGCCGGTGATCGAGGCGATCAACGAGGGGATCAAGGCTTCGACTTCGAGATCGTGCAAGTAGAGGATCTCCGCCGCCATCACCGCGCCGCCGAGCGGGGCGCGGAAGATCGCGCCGATGCCGGCGCCCATCCCGGTCGCGACGGCGATCCGCCGATCCCGCGTGTCGAGGCGCATCCAGGTCGCGAGGAGCGAGCCGAACCCCGCCGAAATCTGTGCCGCCGGGCCCTCGCGCCCGCCGCTGCCACCCGAACCGATGGTGATCGCTGAGGCAATCAGTTTGATCGGCGGGATACGCGAGCGCACCTGCCCGCCCTTGTGGTGAAAGGAGTCGATGGCGGCGTCCGTGCCGTGCCCCTCCGCCTCGGGCGCGAAGCGGAAGACGATCAGGTTACCGATCAGCGCGCCGAGCGTCGTGACGACGGGAATCAGCCAGCGATGGCGGATCGCGCGAACCAGCGTCTCGCCCTCACCGGCGGGCTTCGGCGGATAATACCCGGCGATACCGCCGATCAGCAGTTTCGTCGCCCACTCCAACGCGCTATAGAAGACGACCGCGCCGAGCCCGGCGATGACACCGATAGCGAGGCCGAGCACGACCCACTTGCGCAGCGCCCGCGTGCTCTCCAGCCCCCGCTCGATGGACGCCCCGCGCACGACTTTCCCGGTGATGCCGCGCATCATTGTCGCCGCTCTCCCTCACGCTCCGCCCCGTCCGCGCCCGTCGCGGGCTCCGCCGTCAGTTCGAGGAACTGACGGAGCGCCTGATCGGTCACGCGCCACTCGAAGCGGCCCGGCAGCGTCGCGTGCGGACCGAGTTTGATCCCCTTCAGCCGCCCGGAGCGCAGCAGCGTCCGCACAGTCTCCTCGTGCATTTGGAGGATCTGCGCGACTTCATGGACGGTATAAACGCGCGGCGCGTCGGTCATGCGGCATTCTCCCTCACGGCGGCATCCAGACCGCCAATACCCATCAATGCTATCGCACAATTCATGCCTTGTCATGCACCTGACTGTATTTACTGGTGTTACGTGGGACAGTGCCATGCCCAAACGCTGTCGGTTTTCGGGGGATAGCCCCCACCCCCGCCCCTCCGCCCGCCATGCGGGGGAGGGGTGACTCTCGCCAGTGTTTCGGCCAATGCCCATATGAAATGGCCGATGTATGGATCAATCTCCCCTCCCCCGCTTGCGGGCGGAGGGGCGGGGGGGGCCACTACGGGCGCGTTCAGGCGGGGGCGAGCGTGCGGGAGGACACGGGCAGATGGAGGTCTGCGACCGTGGCGCGGTAGTCATCCACCTGGCGGGCGCGCTCCGCATCGTCCCAGCCGAGTGCGTCGCCGAGGATCGCCGCGATGTCCGGCGCGGCGGTCATGCCATGCGCCCGGTCGATCAGCGAGAGGCGCGTGCGGCGGGCGAGCACGTCGCCCACCGTCATCGCCATCTCATAGCGCGCCGCAAACTGCGCCTCCGCGAAGATCACCGGCAAGTCCGGCGTCATGCGGGCGGCGAGCAAGGCGTCGTTGTCGATCATCTCGAGCAGCAGCGGCGCGTCCGAGCCGTACGATTGGAGCAGATGCGCCGTCACCGCCGCATCGAGGCCACGCCGGGCCGCCTCGGCGGGGAGGGCGCGCTTCCAATGGCCGTAGCCGTCCGCACCGGCGAGCGGCAGATGATCGGTGATCGAGGCGCGCACATTGAGGCCGTGCAGTTCGAGCGTGTCCACCGTATCCTGCGCCATGCGGCGGTAGGTGGTCAGTTTGCCGCCGACGATGGTGACGAGGCCGTTCGGGGAGGAAAGCACGGCGTGGGTGCGCGCCAGTGCGGCGGACTTCGCGCCGTCCCGCGCGCGGACGAGCGGGCGATACCCGGCGTAGGTGCTGATGATGTCCGCCTCGGTCAATCGCGCGCGGATCGCGTCGTTCGTCGTGCGGAGGAC
>JBPCMC010000062.1:0-5093 GCA_051002645.1 Thermomicrobiales bacterium | reverse complement strand
GTGGCGGCGTGGGAAGATGGGCGCAACGGCGCGGATGCGATCATCAACTGGCGCTTCACGACCGCAGATGCACGGATCAAACTCAAGCACCTCTATCCATCAATGCAATCGTGACAGACCACTAGTGCAACAACGGAAGACTCACCGTGACTGGGAGCACGATCAATGGTAACACTGCGGACGCTGGCGGCGGCATCTACAACAGTTTCGGCATCGTGACAGCGACGAACGCGACCGTGAGCGGGAACACGGCGACACATTTCGGTGGGGGGATCGCCACATTTGCCCCAGCAATCCTGACATACATGACCGTGGCGAACAATACCACCGGTATCTACGCTAGCGTGCCTGGATCGCCCATCACCGTCGCATCGTCGCTCTTTTCCAACATCGGAGCGAACTGTACCGCAGCGAACACTATCGCCTCTGGCGATAACAACCTCTCCAGCGATGGGTCCTGCGGCACGTTCACGCAGCCCCACGACCGCACGTACCGCGATCCGCATATCGGTGTGCTCGCCAATAATGGCGGCCCGACGCTCACTCATGCACTCCTGTCGGGCAGTCCGGCCATTGACGCGGGCGGGACGAGCGCGAACGGTTGCCCCGCGACGGATCAAAGGGGCTTCCCCCGGCCTCAAGGAGCGGCGTGCGACATCGGGGCGTTCGAGTTCCTGGCACCGCCCCCGCCTGCGCCACGACCGTCGAACGGCCCGCCTGCGGAATCTCCCGTGCCCCCGATGCCCGGCCCCCGCATCGGCCCCTCAATGGATGGATCGCCCCTGCCCCTGCCCAGTGGTCGATGAGGCGGCCGAGGTCGACGAGGGGTCGCTGACGAGAAAACGCACGCACCTCCTCATCACAGCCCGCTCGCCAGTAGCGGCGGCATCTGGTTGGTCGCGTAGATGTCGGCGATCTATCGTTAGCGGCGGCCGGATGCTTTCGGCGGGCGATGCATCCCATCCGCATCGCGCCCTGATTGTCCACTTGCCGCGCTACGATGGCGCTGTTCCCTACCCACAGTCGCGGCGACTTGTCCCCAGCGAGCCGCCACAGCCCCGGCGAGACTCATCCACTCGCCGGGGTTTTTCGTGCGCACCCTGCCGGTAGAGGGACGGCGGCATCCTATCCCGATCTCCCTCACCCACGAAGGAACGCAGGGGGTACACCAGGGAACACCCACAACTTACCATTGATAGCCGGACAAACAAAAAACGCCGCCCCCAAGAAGGGGCGGCGGGGACGGCGCGATTACTTCTTGAAGTAGTCGGCGTTGATCTGGATGAACCGCTTCCACTCGTCCGGCAGGTCTGGCTCGAAGAAGATCGCCTCCACCGGGCACTCCGGCGCGCAGACGCCGCAGTCGATACATTCGTTCGGGTCGATGTAGTACATGTCGTCATCATCGGTGGCGTGGATGCAGTCCACGGGGCAAACCTCGACACAGGACGCATCCTTCACACTGATGCAGGGCTCCGCAATGATATAGGCCATCGTGAACTTCCTTCCTCGGACCAGACAACACCAAATCGCCGTTGGTGTGGTGCCGCTCGTGTATAGCACGGCGAGTGTAACATGTGGCTCATGTCACGACAAGCCGCGCAATCCTGCTCCGTTTACACCCCATCCGAGGCGGCAATGAGGCAGCGGATCAGGAGCGCGCAGTGCCGCGCATCGAGGGCGAAACGATCGTGTATTTCGTGCGACACGCGCCATGTCGCCTGTGCCGCCGGTTCGCCCGCCGCGCGCTCGGCGCGCAAGCGCGCGATCGCGGTGCGATAGATGTGCAAGCGGTGGCGCTGAGCCTCGGCTCCGCTCCCGTGCGGGGCATGGGCGCGGTCGTGCCCATCGCCGTGCGCGTGCGCCTCGCTCTCGTCGAAATCCCTCATCAACCACTCCCCGCCGCGCGCCGCGCGTGTCCCGCGTCCGTCCGCATGAGCGGTAACGCTGCGACAGCGTACCGGCGGTCGATGAACGGGCGCGGCGGGGCGCGGCGGAAACGGCTGACGATCGGTTCATGATGGCCCGATTACCGCTCGAAGGCGTGCTGCTGAGCGATGACTCCAAGTTTGCGTAGGCCGAGGCGGAGGCGGGTCTTGATCGTGCCGAGTGGTGCGCCGGTCTGCTCGGCGATCTCGCGGTGGGTGAAGCCGCCGAAATAGGCGAGCTCCAGCACATGCCGCTGCTTGGGCGGGAGCGTCATTAAGGCGCGGCGCACCTGGTCGCGCAGACAGCGGGCGGCTGAAGCCTACGCGACTATTCATTGCCTCCGCTCCACTCTCTCGCGACCGAGTTTGAGACGCATCCGGTATCAGGCACCCGGCTTGACGGCCCGGACGAAGGCGCTGATGAACCGGCTGGCAACCGCGTCGCTCATCTGTGTCGCGCTCTCGGCGGATGCACCGCAGCACTCCGAGCCACAGATCGAGTCGGCGGTGTAGCGGTGGACCTCCTGCACCTCGATAGCGCCGAAGCCGGCGGCGGCGAGTTTGTCGCGGTATTCCGCCGCCTCGAGCGCACCGGCGATGCAGCCGGTCCATAACTCCACATCCCGGCGCACCGCGTCGGGGATCGACGCCTCGCCCGGCTCCGCGTCGCGGATCACCACATCGCTGATTGCCACCCGCCCGCCCGGCCGCAGGACGCGGAATGCCTCACGCAGCACCGCGTCCTTGTCCGTGCTCAGATTGACGACGCAGTTGGAGATGATTACGTCGACCGTATCGTCGGGCAGCGGGATCGCTTCGATCTGCCCTTTGAGAAATTCGACGTTCGTGACACCCGCCTCGCGCTGGTTCGCGCGGGCGAGGGCGAGCATTTCATCCGTCATATCAAGGCCGTACGCCTTGCCCGTCGGCCCGACACGCTGCGCCGAGAGCAGGACATCGATCCCGCCGCCGGAGCCGAGATCGAGCACCGTCTCGCCGGGAGCGAGCGCCGCGAGCGCGGTCGGATTGCCGCAACCGAGTGAGACAGCCACCGCCTCGGCGGGCAGGGTGGCAAGGTCGCCGGTCGGATAGAGCGTCGCACCGAACGCCTCGGTCGCCGTGGCGATCTCACCCGTCTCGCAACAGGTCGCCTCGCAGCACGCATCGAGATTGACGACGGGGATCACCGCGCTCGCGGAGGCGGTCGGGCCGCAGCAATCCGGCCCGCAACACAACGCATCATCCGCTACCCGCTTCGCCGCATTAGCGTAGCGCTCCCGCACCGATGCGAGAATCTGCTCATTGGTCCGTGTCGTGCTCATTGGTTGCCTCCCTGCGTATTGATAATCGACGATATTCGATGAATAAGGGCGTAACCGTCGCGCGTAGGATCTCCTCTCTTTGGTAGCGTAGGATTTAGCCCGCGCCCCTGCCTGAGAGACGCAGGCTGAAGCCTACGCTACCTCTGTTATTGACCCATGATGCGGCTGGCCGCGAGCGGGAACTCACTCAGGCAGGCGCGATTGATGGCGTAGTACATGAAGGTGCCGCGCCGCTCGGCGTGGACGAAGCAGGTATCGCGCAGGATTTTCAGGTGATGGGAGATCGTCGGCTGACCGAGCGGGAACTGATCGACAATGTCGCAGACGCAGATCGGCGCGTCGTTGCGGGCGAGGAGATTGAGGATGCGGGCGCGCGTCGGGTCCGCGAGCGCCTTGAACCAGCCCGCGTACTCCTCCGCCTGCGCCTCGCTGAGATTCGGGGCTGCAATCGGGCTGCAGCAGCCAGTCGTGGCGGCGGGTTGGATCACATTGAGCGTCGTCATTGCCATCGCTGTACTCCTTCGTTGAGAGTACTCTATCGTATTCATCGAAGAATGTCAATGTATGCACGGATCGAATGATTGGGTGCGGCGACGTGCTACGCCTGTCTCAAAGCCTTGATGGGGTAGCACGGAGGCGCACCTACACGGAGGTACGCTCCATGAACGAGATCGCTGCACATCCTTGGGTTTGCTATTCCCCCGCAGCAACTTCCTCGCGCGCGGCGTGACCAAGCCCTTGGGCGATGCGCGCCCCGAGTTCCGGGTCAACCTGTTGCCATATCCTGAGTGCGCACTCCTGCACCGACCGCTCCACTGCTTGGCTCATATGCCCGATGATGTTACTCGCCAGGTGTTCCCGGTCGGTTTCCGAAAGCGCGTGCCGGTAGAAATCTGTCACCTGCACGAAGTCCGTATCCTCCGCGTGCGGCCGGTATGCGCTGCGCATGATCTCCCCCACGTCCACTAGCCAGCTGGGGTCGCTGTAGCGCTCCGGGTCTGCTTTCGGACCGCCGTAACTGTTCGGCGCATAGACAGGCTGGTCCTCGCTGTGGGCGTAGCGCATCGCCCCGTCCTTGTTGTAGCTATGTACCGCAGTGTGCGGCTGGTTAACCGGCAACTGCAGGTAGTTGTCCCGATGCGATACCGGTGCGCGTCCGGGTAACTGAACAGGCGCCCGAGCAGCATCTTGTCCGGGCTGGGCCCGATCCCCGGCACCATGTTCGCCGGCTCGAAACTCGCCTGCTCGATCTCCGCGAAAAAGTTCTCCGGGTTGCGATCGAGCACGAGCCGCCCGACGGTGACCGGCGGGTAGTCGCCGTGGGGCCAGACCTTAGTCAGGTCGAAGGGATTGAACCGATAATCCGCCGCCGCCTCGAACGGCATGATCTGCATCTCCAGTCGCCAGACGGGATGATCTCCTCGCGCGATCGACGCGCGCAGGTCGCGGCGGTGGAAGTCCGGATCCTCGGCGGTCATCGCCTTTGCCTCGGCATCGGTGAAGTTCTCGATGCCCTGTTCGGTCTTGAAGTGATACTTGACCCAGAACCGCTCACCTGCGGCGTTCACCCACATGAAGGTATGGCTGCCGAAGCCGTTCATGTTGCGCCATGTCCTTGGCGTGCCGCGGTCGCTCATCAGGAAGGCCACCTGGTGAGTCGCCTCCGGGGAGAGCGACCAGAAGTCCCACTGCGCGTTGTTGCTCCTGAGCCCATCGGCATTCATCCGCTTCTGCGAGTGGATGAAGTCCTGGAACTTGGACGGATCGCGCACGAAGAAGATCGGCGTGTTGTTGCCGACGAGGTCGTAGTTGCCCTCCTCGGTGTAGAACTTCAGGGCGAAGC
>JBPCMC010000061.1:0-9531 GCA_051002645.1 Thermomicrobiales bacterium | reverse complement strand
GGCGCGGCGGGAGCCGGTCGCACAGCCGACACTGTTCGCGCCTGAGGTGGGATGAAGCAAGGCTGTGCGCCGTTTGACAGCCGTCACTGCCGGTATGTGTGGAGCATCATGTGGCTCAGTCCATCCGTTGTTGTTAATGTAGATACCTCCGCCGTTAACCGCAGTGTTCTCGCTGATAGTACTGTCGGCGATCGTGTCAGGGCCACTGCCGCCGAACCAGATACCCCCTCCGCTGTCCGCCGCGACATTCCCCTGGATTGTCGCCTTCGTTATTGTGCCAGGCCCTCCCCAAGAGATTCCCGCGCCCTGCGATGCCGTATTGCGATTTATCGCGCTTCCGCTAACGATCAGCGTTCCTCCTGAATCAATGCCTCCGCCGCTGGTTGTGTGATATGCCGAGCCGGGTCTGCCCGCCACATTACCGAGAACTTGGCTGCCGTTCTGAATCATTAGGGTGCCGTCCACATGATAGATGCCGCCACCGCAGCCGTCCGAGACGTTTGCGGCATCGGGGGCGGTTCCGCCGACTATGCTCCCGTCGATAATCGTCTGGCTGTTCCATGAGTAGATGCCGCCGCCGCAGCCGTCCGGGTAAGCATTCCCGAATACCGCCTGGTTACCGAGGATGACGGTATTGTTTCGGACCACCAAGGCGCTCGCTGTGTCGAAGGTGTAGCTTAAGATGCCGCCGCCTCGCATGGCTGTATTTCCATCTGGCGGCGCGCCTCCGATGATGCTCGCATCCACCGTCAAGGTGCCCTGATTGTAGATGGCCCCGCCGAAGGCGGACGCCACGTTCCCCGTTATACTGACGCCCGTGAGGGCCACGATGCCGAGGTTGTCGATCCCGCCCCCGTTCGTCGCGTGTCCGTTCCGGATGGTCAGGCGTGCTAGCGCGGCGTTCACGCCCGCGTCTACCTTGAAGACGCCATCGCGCGGGGACATCCCGCCTGCGTCGATCACTGATATTCCGGCAGCCTGTCCACTGATCGCGACATTGGCCACGAGGTTGAGGTCGCCACTCGTCGCATCATCGGTGCCGACCGGGGCAATTGTGAGGGCATAGACGCCCGCCATGAGCGCAATCATCGTTGCCGCGTGCGTATTGCTATATATCACCGCCTCGCGCAGCGTGCAGTCTCCAGCGCCAGTCGTCGCGCACGCGCCGTTCGCCCGGTCGGTGAAGTTGGTCGCGGTCACGGTGGCCGCACGGACCTCGGTCACCGATAGCATCGGCATGATGGCCGCCGACAGCAAAAGCACAACGAACACACGCACGTTAGATCGCATCGCACCCTCCCTGTCATCCTTTTACGTCCGCAAGAATATAACACAAATATTTCCAGACGCGATACAGCGGAGGAGCGTCGCGCAGTTCCGCGAGATGTCTGCGGGAATCAACGGACCGGCGGCGCTGGAGGGCACTGACGTTCGCTGGTCTTGACACAGCATAGTGTGAATATGCGCATTTCGTAACTGCGCCTTTTCGTCGTTCATCCGATACGAGTACAATTCGTCATATTGCAGCGATGCGAAAGGGGTCGCGACGAAGAAGAGGCGGCGTTTTTCTTTACTCGCCAGGTGTTGCCCCTCCCGAAAGGACGACGCGATGCAGTTCAGCGCGACATGGCAGGATGTCCTCGCCGGTCGGAAAACGATGACGCGGCGGATCGCCAAGCCGACCGATACGGCCGTGATGGGCGGGCAGCACGGCGATCAGGTCGAGGCGGTCCGTGGCCCGAAGATGCTGCGCTGGGCGGTGGGGCGCACCTACCCCGTGCAGCCGGGGCGGGGCAAGCACGCCATCGGCCGGATCAGGATCACGGCGATCTGCTACTGCGAGCGGGCCGGCGGTATCTCCGAGGAGGACTCCCGCGCCGAGGGATTCGAGAGCGCGAGCGAGTTCCGGGCGGTCTACGGGCGGCTCAATGGCGCGGAAACGCTGGATCAGCCGTGCTGGGCGCTGTCATTCGTGGTTGTGGACGACTGAGCAAGATCGACCGCGACAGATGCATGAGCCGGGCAACCGACGCTACCGTTCCGGCTCGATCCGCTTCATGCCACGCATGTAAGGCCGAATCACCTCGGGGATCGTGATCGTGCCGTCCGCGTTCTGGTAGTTCTCCATGATGGCGATCATTAGGCGCGGCAGGGCGAGGCCGGAGCCATTCAGCGTATGGACGAACTCGGGCCGCGCGCCCGACTCGCGCCGGAAGCGGATGCTCGCGCGGCGGGCCTGGAAATCGGTGAAGTTGCCGCAGGAGGAGACCTCCAGCCACTCGTCGCAGCCCGGCGCCCATGCTTCCAGATCGAACTTCTCCGCCGCGACGAAGGAGAGATCGCCCGTACACATCTGAATCTCCCGGTAGGGTATGTCCAGGTCCCGCAGCACCACCTCGGCATCGGCGATCATCGTCCGCAGGGCGGCCTTGGAGTCTTCCGGCTTCTCCAGTCGCACCATCTCGACCTTATCGAACTGATGCACACGCTTCATCCCGCGCACATCGCGCCCCGCCGAGAATTGCTCCCGGCGGAAACTCGCGGAATACGCCGTGAGCCGAACGGGAAGGTCCGCGCCTTGGAGGATTTCCTCGCGATAGAAGTTCGTCAACGGCACCTCCGCCGTCGGGATGAGATACTTCTCCGGCTCCTCCGCGATGCTGTAGAGGTTATCGGTGAACTTCGGCAGGTTGCCGGTGCCCACGAGCATCTCCCGCAGGACGATGTACGGGGGATAGAGCTCCGTGTACCCCTGGTCGATATGCACATCGAGCATCCACTGGATCAACGCGCGCTGCAACCGCGCGCCTGCGCCGATCAGCACGAAGCCGCGCGAGCCGGCGAGCTTGACGCCGCGCTCGAAGTCGAGGATGCCGAGCGCCGGCCCCAACTCCCAATGCGGCTTGGGCGCGAAATCGAACTGCCGCTGCGTCCCCTCGGTCCGCGTGACGACGTTTTCCGCGTCGTCCTTGCCGACGGGTACGTCGGAGTCGGGCAGGTTCGGGATTTCCAGCATGACGCGCTGCAACGCTTCATCGAGCGCAGCGACCGCGTCGCCGGTCGCTTTGATCCGCTCGCCGAGACCCTTGCTGCGCTCGATCAGGGGCAAGCGCGCATCGGTATCACGGACACGAGAGACCTCTTTCGAGAGCGCGTTCCGCTCCTCCTGCAAGGTGTTCAGTTCGTGCTGCCCGGCGCGCCGCCGCTCGTCAAGGCGGAGTACATCATCGACGAGCGACGGATCGGCGAAGAGTTTTCGCAGGCCGTCTTTCACAAATTCCGGCTGCTCGCGGATGAGCCGTAGATCCAGCATCGTGCATACCCTCCCGTTTCGTACCTGGTAGTCCCCAAGGAGCGCGTAAACGCAGCCAACAAAAACGCACCCGCCCAATCAAGGACGAGTGCATCGTGGTGCCACCTTGTTTCGCCTTGCGCTCACATGCAAGACCTCATTGCGTCACCGTCGCGCCATGGCGGCCCGCAGTGACGGCAACCCGATAACGCGAGTCAGACGGCTCAGGCTTAATCACCCGAAGGCGTTTTCGCCGGCGGCTCCGGGGCGGAATACCCCTTCAAAGCCTTAGTATTCCATTGCCCGTATACCACGCGGCCCGAGGCACGTCAAACAGCGGCGCGCCACCTATGACGCGGCAGCGAAGGACTCCACACCGGGGATAAAGGGCAGCCAATCCTCGCGCGGGCGTTCGGCGAGGCGGCGCTGGATCGCGTAATACGCGCCCGCGTGCGGCTCGAACGGCGACCGGCGCAGCCGCATCCGCGCCTCTTCCGGCGTGTGCCCGCCCTTGTGGTGGTTGCATTCCTTACAGGCGGAGACGAGATTTTCCCAGGTGTGCATCCCGCCGCGGGATTTGGGCATGACGTGGTCGATCGTCAGGTCATGCGCCGAGCGGCCGCAATACTGGCAGGTGTAGTGGTCGCGCAGGAAGATTTCGCGGCGGGTCAGTTTGACGCGGGGGCGGGGGCGGCGGACGAGGTAGACCATACGGACAACAGACGGCATCGTGTAGGCGCGCCTTGAGGTACGTAAGTGCACGTCCGATTCTTCCTGCAACACCTCCGCCTTGCCGCCCAGGACGAGCACGAGGGCACGGCGCGCGTTGCAGATATGTAAGGGCTCGTAGTTCTGATTGAGAACGAGGACTGCCGTGTCCATGGGCGGCGATGCTCCTTCGGGATGGTCCGGTGTGCCGTTGCTGCACCTGGGTCGCACTCCCGCCGCAGTTGTCATTACCCCTCTAGTGTACATTCAGGCCGCCGGAATTGACAAGGGCTTTCGCCTGACTGTGTCGGTGTTCTATGATTCTAACGTCCGTGCAAAACGGTGCGCAACACGATGAGAAACCAGATAATGGCGGGCTTTCGCCTGCGCCACTACCAGCAAAACTGCGTTATGCACGGACCTCAGATGCGCTTGACACTATAGAACTAGTGTTCTATAGTGTCGGGGACTCGATCGACAGCACGCTGCGCAGGTGAACAAGGAGGACGACGCACGATGACAACCTTGAACATCGCCCATCCACCCATCGCTTCCCATACCGAATGGCTGGCTGCCCGGAGGGAGTTGCTGGCCCGCGAGAAGGAGGTCACAAGGGCGCGTGACGCGCTGAGCGCCGCCCGCCGCCGATTGCCTATGGTCAGGATCGAGAAGGACTATATCTTTGCGGGCTCCGACGGTGAGGTCGGATTCCCGGCTCTGTTCGAGGGGCGCCGCCAACTGATTATCTACCACTTTATGTTCGACCCACGCTGGGATGTGGGCTGCCCCTCCTGCACCGGATTTGTGGACGCCCTCGGCGATCTGAGCATGCTGCACGACCGCGACACGACGTTCGCGCTCGTCGCGCGCGCTCCGTTTGCTAAGCTTGCGGCGTACAAGGCGAGCCGCAGATGGAGCGTGCCGTGGTACTCGTCCTATGGGAGTAACTTCAACTACGATTTCCACGTCACATTCGATGCATCAGTTATCCCGACTGAGTACAACTTCCGGAGCCTGGACATCCCGGTGGACGAACAGCCCGGCGAGGGACACGGATTGAGTGTCTTCTTCCGTCTCGACGACGCGGTGTTCCACACCTTTTCGGCCTATGCCCGTGGCGTCGAAGGGCTGACGAACGCCGACAGTTTACTCGATGTCACGCCGTACGGACGCCAGGAAGACTGGGAAGACTCGCCGTCCGGATGGCCGCAGCGACCGACATACGGGTGATACCAACGTAGACGGAAATTCTTGCATCGGCGAGTGGTCAGACCCCATCACGCCTCGTCGCCGAAGAGCATCTGGGTGCCATGCCGCCTCGCCACGTAGGCCGCCAGGGCGCCCAGTTTTTGGCCGCCGCGCCAGCCGACTCGCTTGGGTCGACGCCTTATTCGCAGCCAATCACGCCAGGTTTCCCCACCCACGTCGGTACCAGTCCTGGTTGGTCGTGATCGGTGGTGGTTTTCTTGCCACGGTAATTGCACGTCTGGTGCCGCCCTTGATGAGGCGATGCGTCGAACGCCCCATGCACGTACATGTGTGGCGGAGACGAGATATCGCGGAGGGTGGCTGGGCGTGCGACATCGACATGGACGCTTTGCCCGGTGCGAAGTAAAATGGTGGGAGCGGCTCTCCTTTTTTGGTTGGCCAATCCCGGTCACGGTTTGCGAGGGTTCTTCGTGGGCAATTTTTCCTGGTTACTGATCGTCCCGATCCTGGCGGTGCTCGTCACCGTCCACGAGTTCGGGCACTTTCTCGCGGCGCGGTTTTTTGGTGTCGCCGTAGAAGAATTCGGCATTGGCTTACCGCCCCGCATCGTCGGGCGCATGTGGAAGGGGACGCTCTGGTCCCTCAATGCGATACCGCTCGGCGGCTTCGCGCGCATGAAGGACGAGAACACGAGCGGCGCGGCGCCGGACTCGTTCCAGACCAAGCCCGCCTATGCGCGGGCAATCATTCTCATCGCGGGGATCGTCTTCAACTTCATCTTCGCCGCCCTCCTTTTCGCGATCATCTTTGCCGCCTATGGCGCGCCGGGTGACAAGGAGATCGTCCGCATCGGCGATGTCGTCGCGGGCACGCCGGCACAGGCGGCGGGGTGGCAAGCGGGCGATCAGATCGTCCGCGTCGGCGGGCAGACGATCACCGCGCAGCACGATCTCTCCGACGCCATCGCCGCCGCCGCCGGGAAGCCGGTGCAGGTGGACCTCTTGCGCAATGGGCAGACCGTGACGACGACGATCACGCCGCGCACCCCCGAACAGGTCCCGGCGGGTCAGGGTGCGACGGGCATCACGGTCTCCGCGCAGGCCATCGTCGCGCGCGAACCGGTCTGGCGCGCGATCCCGCACGGCATCGGCGAGACATTCCGGGGCATCGGCGGTATCTATAGCGGGCTGGCCGGCCTGATTCGCGGGACGCAACCCGGCGGTGTCAGCAACTTTACCGGCCCGATCGGGATCGCGCAGGTCGTCGGCGAAGTCGTGCAGCAGGCGACGATCCCGGTCTGGGTGGTCGTCTTCAACCTCACCGCCTTCATCTCGATCAACCTCGGCATCCTCAACCTGCTGCCGATCCCCGCGCTGGACGGCGGGCGACTGCTCTTCGTCCTGATCGAGTGGGTACGGCGCGGCAAGCGCGTGCCGCCCGAGCGCGAGGGCATGGTGCATCTGATCGGTATGGCCGTGCTCCTGACCATCTTCGTACTCGTCGCCTTCGTCGACATTCAGCGGCTGCTCGATGGTCGTTCGATTTTGCCCAAGTGATTCGCTAGTAGAGGAGCGTCCCTGTGCTCGAAACCATCGTCCCGCTCTCCAACCGCCGTTTCACGCGCCCGATCTTCCTCAACGACCGCAAGGGCAATAGCATCCAGATCGGCGGCGGCGCGCCGGTCGTCGTCCAGTCGATGTGCTCGACGGACACGAGCGACAAAGAGACGACGATCAAGCAGATTTACGACCTGGCGACGAACGGCTGCGAGGTCGTCCGCGTCGCCGTGCCGGACAAGGAAGCGGCGGCTGTCATGCCGGAGATCGTCGCCCGCTCGCCCGTGCCGATCGTTGCGGATATCCATTTTCACTACCAGATGGCCATCGCCGCGCTGAACGCCGGTGTCGCCAAGTTGCGCCTCAACCCCGGCAATATCCGCAAGCGGTCGCAGGTGGAGGAAGTCGTCAAACTCGCGCAAGCCAAGGGCGTGCCGATCCGTATCGGCGTCAATCACGGCTCGCTGCCGCCCGTGCAGGCCGGCCAGGAGCAGATGACCGACCCGGAACGAATGGTCGATGTCGCCTTCGGGCATATCCGCATCCTCGAAGAACTCGACTTCCGCGACATCTGCATCTCGCTCAAGGCGTTCGATGTGCCGACGATGGTCGCCGCCTACCGGCTAATGGCGAACCGGTGCGACTACCCGCTGCACCTCGGTGTCACGGAAGCGGGCACGGCACGCGCCGGTTCGATCCGCTCCGCCGTCGGCATGGGCATCCTGCTCAATGAGGGCATCGGCGACACGATCCGCGTCTCACTCGCCGATAACCCCGTTGAGGAGGTCTATACTGCCTACGAAATTCTCAAGAGTCTCGGTCTGCGGCAGAAGGGCACGACCCTCGTTGCCTGCCCCTCCTGCGGGCGGGTGGAGATCGATGTCCTCAAACTCGCCGCGCAGGTGGACGAATACATCAAGCCGATCCAGACGCCGATCAAGGTCGCCGTGATGGGCTGCGTCGTCAACGGCCCCGGCGAGGCGCGCGATGCGGATGTCGGTGTGGCCGGCGGGCGCGACAAGGGCGTCATCTTCCGGCACGGCGAGATTGTCCGCACGGTATCAGAAGGTGACCTCTTCCGCGCCATCTGCGAGGAGATCGACACCGTCGTCCGCGAGCGCGAGGCCGAGGCAGCCGAACTCGTCCCGGCAGACTGACTGGCGTCATTTCTAGTGGTGGCGGGCAATGAACCTTGCAATCTTGATCCGGTAAAGGACTCACAGGCTGGAAAGCCTGTGCTACCGGTAGCGTAGGCTTTCTAGCCTGCGTCCCCGGCTTGCCGGATGAAGTCGGTGAAGTTCATCTGCCCGCAACCAGTGCAGCCCGGAGGCGTTGTGTCTCCGGTTGATTGATAGAGGACACCGTGGGCATCGAACGACCGCTGTTAATCGACATACCGGACGAATGGACCGGCCCGCGCGTCATCCTGCGGCGGTATCGGGAGGGCGATGCGCGGCTGCTTTTCGATGCGGTCATGGAGTCGCAGGCGCACATCCGGCAGTGGCTGCCGTGGGCGGATCTCTATCACACCGTCGATGACGCCGTGGAGTTCATCCGGCGGCAATCGGGCCACTGGTCAATGAGCGGTCACGTCGGCAGGGCGATCTTCTCCCGCGCCGACGGCACGTACCTCGGCGCCACCGGCTTCACGGTTAGAAGCCTCGCGGTGCCGGCGTTCGAGATCGGCTACTGGCTCCGACAGTCCGCCGAAGGGCACGGCTATATGACCGAGGCCGTCCGACTGCTCACCACCTATCTCTTCGATGGTCTGGGGGCGCAGCGCGTCTGTATCCGTTGCGACGTGCGCAATGAGCGCAGCAAAGCCGTCGCCGAACGCCTCGGCTTCACCTTCGAGGGCTGCACCCGTCACGATGAGATCGGCACGGACGGCACCGTCCGCGATTCGCTCACCTATTCCCTGATTCCCGAAGACTTTGCGCGTGTCCGAACCGAGTGGTCCTCTCGGCTCCCCTTCCCCGGTGGGGAACCGGGTGCCCTCCGGGCGGATGGGGGTTAGGGCTCCAATGCCGACGCTCTCAGTCTCGACCATGTGGGGCGCGCAGGGGCGCTACGCGGACCTCGGCGATATGGTGGACGGCGTGCGCGCTGCGGGCGGCGAGCGGATCGAGATCAACTACATGCCGACGCGCGAGCAACTGGAGCAACTGCTGGCGCGGCCCGATCTCGTCGTTTCCAGCGTCCACAACATCTGCCCGCGCCCGACTGATGCCGGCGGCCAACGCATCCCCGATCCCTCGCTCGTCGCCGTAGATGACGCGGAGCGCCGCCATGCCGTCGCCTTGACGAAGGCGACGATGGACCTGGCGCGACGGGTCGGCGCGGACGCGATCATTGTCCACGCCGGGGAACTGGTCGTCGCGCCCGAGGACGAACGGCGACTCGATGCGCTCTATCGCGACGGCAAAGCCGAGACGGACGAGTTCGCGACGCTGCGCGCGGCCATCGTCGCCGCCCGCCGCGCGGTCGCCGGGCCCGCAGTTGAGCGCCTAATCGCCAGCCTGCGCGACCTCGTGCCATACGCGGAAGTGGCGAGCGTACGGCTCGGGTTGGAGTCACGGCAGGATTACCGCGACATCCCCGCCCTGGAGGATTGCGCGGCGATTTTCGGCGCATTCGATTCGCCGATGCTCGGCTACTGGCACGATACCGGGCACGCCGAGCGCCAGGCGAACCTCGGCTACACGCCGCACGAGGCATGGTTGCGGCAGTTGGGGAGCAGGCTCGTCGGCTTCCACCTCCACGATT
>JBPCMC010000060.1:0-17044 GCA_051002645.1 Thermomicrobiales bacterium | reverse complement strand
CGCCCGAGCAGGTCGGAGACCCGGCCGAGGACAGGGATCGTCACCATGTATGCCAGGAGATAGGCTGAGACGACCCAGACGTACCGATTGATATCCGCCGTGTTGATCTGCAGATCGTTAACCATTTTCGGCAAGAGCGTGGCGATAACCGTCAGGTCCAATGAGCCGACGAAGACGGCCAGCAATGCGGCGATGAGTACCCAGCGGGCACGCCCTTCGGGGCAGGGCTGCGCGTGATCGCTAAGCCCGTCCTCCGCCGTCAGGTTGGAGACACTCGCGCTGTCGGCCACCGCGCCCGTCCTCTCAGCCGATCGTCGGCGGATCGATCTTAATCGTGCTGTCGTTCTGCTTCGAGAGGTCAAGCGTCCAGCGTGCCGCCGCCGAGCCGGGCGCGACCGCCGCCGGTTGCTCGGAGAGGACAAAGCGGACTACGTCATTGTTCTTCGCTTCGATGTAGAGATCGACATCGACATTGTCGCCACGGAGCGAGGAACTGACCAAATCGTTGACCGACGCGACGGGCACCGGCCCACGAACATGCTGCGTGTCGATGCCATTGACCTTCTCATTGCCGACGACCGTCCATCCGCGCACCTTGCCCATGATCGCCGAGACGCCCCGATCCTGATCGAAGACGATGCGCGGATCGTAGGCGAAGCCCGCCGGGGCCTTCTCCCACTTGCCGGTGAGGATATTCGTCAGATACGCTTGATCGCCAATCTGGATGAATTTGATTTGGGCGTTGATCGGGCCGACCGATGCTTTCGCGGTCAGCGACACCTTATCCGGGCGAATGAGATCGCCGTCCGCCGATTTCAGTTTCTGCGCGTGGAGCGTATCGAGGTAAACATCTCCGTCGACCGTCAGCGCGAAATGGAGGGCATTGACCTGATCGAATCGCGTACGCGCCTTGTCCACGGCCGCTTGCGCCTGCGGATCGGTGACCGCCGCCGAGGATATTTGGCTGCTGCCCGGTGTCGCCGTCCCGACGAAGGCGCTACTCGTCGCGCTGAGTGCGGTCCCGGTCGCGACGATCGCCGTACTCGTGGCAGCCAGTGGCGTGGGAGTCGCGGGGACGGAAGTCGCCGTGGCGGGTGGCGCCGTGGCGGGTGGCGCGGTCGCCGCCACGGTCGCCACCGCAGTCGCGGCAATCGCCGGCGCCGACACATTCGGCGTCGCCGTCGCCTTCTTACCCCCACAGGAGCCGAGGAGCAACCCGAGTATAATCAGAGCAATCACACCGATGCCCTGCGAACCCTTCGTACGAACAGTCAACTGTTGCCTCCTCGGGTCGGTCCGTCGTCACGACAGAGAAACGCCCGCTCCGCAGCCATTAGCGGCACGCATGCACGCAACGCAGTGTAACACGCGCTCGGATCTCACCATCTCCTCTAGCAAACACCACGCCGCCAGCCGAAACACACGCGACAGCCCCACAAACCACTTGCGCATGTCGCCATCAATTCGTATACTGCCACTGTGCCAGACCGGAATGCGCGGGTGTAACTCAGTTGGTAGAGTGTCTGCTTCCCAAGCAGAATGTCGTCGGTTCGAGTCCGATCACCCGCTCCAAAATCCCCTTGTATAGCAAGCGAAATACAATCGTTTCGCCTTGGTCGCGAACCTACCGGGGCGATTACTTCACGGTAACTTCACTTTCGCCCGTCTTTGCCTCTTGGTCTTGTTCGATCTGAGCTAGGTGTGCATCGAGCATCTTCACGGCCTCATCAAGTTCAGGTGTGATCTTCTGGATGTACCCGGCAATCGCGGTCACACCTCCCATCGGTGCGCTAGAAATGCCCCCCGTTGCCGGTCGTTGTGGTTGAAGGGAGTGAATGCTTAGTGCGTCTACTCGCCTCTCTATTGTCAGTAAGTCGTGATTCAGATGGTCGATAAAGGCAGCGGTTTCGGGGAAGATATTGGCGACTTCCTCTCGACAGTACGCCCATGTTCCGAGCGGATGAAGCAATATGCTGGACTTTCTGCATAAGGCAAGAGTGCTCGCGACTTCCATCCGAACTGCTCGTAATGCTGACAGTTGGCGTTGATTCTTTTCATGTCGCTGCTCGCGCCGCTGTTCGTTCCACTGGTGATTCATCAAGTCGGCGGTGCGCTGCGTTCCATCTGCCGCGCGTTGTGACTGCCATGCCGCCCATCCTGCCACAGCAACCGCAGCGATTGTTCCGCATCCTGTCAGCGCCGTTATCCATACCGTCGCCTCGTCCCGTGTTGGTCTACCCAGAGGCCACGGCGGAACCGTGATAATCGTGATGCTGACGATGGCCGCGATTGCGGCAACGACTATCCATACAATAGTTTCGGGACGTTGCAACTTCTTCCACATCACGATGCCTCTGTGAGTAACCGCCCGATGGTTGCCGCCGCGCTCAATTGCATCTTCAGCGTGACCTGCGCGTACGTGTTGAGGGTGATGGCCGGGCTCGCGCGGACGGTGGCTTCGAAGGTGAGGGCCTAGACATTGAAGTCGTAACTGTCGCCGTAGTCGCCGACGTGTATCTGCACAATGCCGCCGGTCGCCGTCCCGTCTTTCCTCACTCGGCGCTCGTCCGCCAAGTAGGGACAATAATAGGAACGATGCGGCAGAATGTCAATGAAGTACAAACATCTACCTATGACGCGGTTGCCGTCCGCACAATGCCCCGCTTGGCGATCTTTGCATGGCGTGTCCTTCTCCTGTACGATGCCTCAGCCGTACTGATTGCGGCGGTATGTACAGAGTAGAGGAGTAGCGCGTGCCTCGCGGTCTTGAAAATGCAATCATTGATTTCTGTCGGAGCCTGTATGGCAGCGTTGGGTGGCTCGGTGTCTTGATCGCGATGACGATTGAGAGCGCCGCCATTCCCCTGCCCAGCGAAGTGATTATGCCGCTGGCGGGCTGGTTTCTCATTCAAGACAAGGGGCATTCCGTCTGGTATGTCGTCATCGCGGGCGTCGTCGGCGCGCTCGGCTGTGTCCTCGGTTCGGCGATCACCTACTGGATCGGCGCGACGGGCGGGCGACCGCTCCTGATGCGGTACGGCAAGTATGTGCTGATCTCGCCGCATCATATCGAACTGGCGGACAAATGGTTCGCGGAGAAGGGCGAGGCGACCGCCTTCTTCTCGCGGCTCCTCCCCGTGGTGCGGACGTTCATCTCGCTGCCCGCCGGCATCGCGCGGATGAATTTCGTGCGCTTCATCGTCTACACCTTCCTCGGCTCCTTTCTCTGGTGCACCGCCCTGGCGACCGGCGGCTACTACGCGGGCACGAATTGGGAGCATCTGCGCAATGTGATGCGACCGTTCGATTACCCGGTGACGGCGCTGGTCATCATCGTGCTCGTCATCTTCTTTATCCGTGGGCGCCAGGCGCAACCCCGCGTCCCGCTCGAAGTGGGGGAATAAGTATGGCTAGCGCGACCGAGACCACCATCGGCAGCACGATGACCAATCTGCGCTGCACCTATTGCGGCGCGGAGTACGACGCCGACACCCTCCAGACGCTCTGTCCGAAGGATGGCCGCGTCCTCGCGCCGCAGTACGACCTCCCGCGCGCCGCCAGGACGATGACGAAGGCGGCGCTCAAAGATCGCCCGGCGTCGATGTGGCGCTACACTGAGATCATGCCCGCGCGCGATCCCGCCCATGTCGTCACCCTCGGCGAGGGATGGACGCCGCTGCTGACGATGGACAGGCTCGCGCCGCTCACCGGCCTGAGCAACGTCTGGGCGAAGGACGAGAGCCGCAATCCGACCGGCAGTTTCAAGGATCGCGGTCTCGGCGCGGCGATCACGCGCGCCCGCGAACTGGGCGTGACGGCAGTGGCGATTCCCTCGGCGGGGAATGCCGCCTCCGCGATGTCGGCCTTCGCCGCCCGCGCCGGCATGGAGGCGTTCGTCTTCATGCCGCAGGATACGCCGGATGCGATGAAGGCGGAGAGCGCGGCGTACGGCGCGCACGTCTTCCTCGTCGATGGCCTGATTAACGATTGCGGCGCGATCATCAAGCAGCAGAGCGGGCCGCGCGGCTGGTTCGATGTCTCCACACTCAAGGAGCCCTATCGTGCCGAAGGGAAGAAGACGCTCGGCCTCGAACTGGTCGAGCAACTCGGCTGGCGCGTGCCGGATGTCATCATCTACCCGACCGGCGGCGGCACGGGCATCGTCGGCATGTGGAAGGCGTTCGCGGAACTCGAAATGATGGGACTGATCGGCCCGGAACGCCCAAAGATGGTCGTCGTCCAGGCCGAGGGGTGCGCGCCGATTGTCTGGGCCTTCGAGCACGGCGAGCGCCACGCCGGGCTCTGGGAAAACGCCCATACGCTCGCTCCCGGAATGCGCGTGCCGATCGCTGTCGGCGATTACCTGATCCTCGATGCGGTCCGCGAGAGCGGCGGCACCTGCGTCACCGTCTCCGACCGTGAAATGGTGGAGATCACGCCGAAGGTGGCTGCCGCGACCGGCATCTGGCCCAGCCCGGAGTCGTCCGCGACCGTCATCGCGGCGCGCAAACTGCGCGAATCCGGCTGGCTCAACGCCGACGATCAGGTCGTCTGCTTCTTCACTGCCGGCGGGATCAAGCATCTCGATCTCGCGACGATTCCGACCGGGCCGGTGCTGACGCCCGGCAACGCGGATATTGGCGCAATCATCGACCGCTCGCTCGCGGAAGGCGCGCCCCGTGGCTAATCAGCCGACTATCTTCAGCCGGATCATCGCGGGCGAGATTCCCGCGACCATCATCTATCGCGATGAATACTGCGTCGCCTTCCGCGATGTGCAGCCGCAGGCGCCCGTTCACCTGCTCATCGTGCCGGTCGACCCAATTCCCAGCGTCGCCGCTGTCGAACCGGCGCACGAGCAGTTGCTCGGCCATCTACTCGTCGTCGCCGCGCGGCTTGGCAAGGAGTTCGGGGTGGCGGATTCCGGCTACCGTCTCATCATCAACCACGGGGACGATGCCGGTCAGACCGTCCCGCACCTGCATCTGCACCTGATCGGCGGGCGACCCCTCGGTGCGCTCGTCGGCGCATCGCCACTGTCGGCGCATTGACGGAACGCCCCAACGTCCCTATACTCAGCAGTCAAATCGCGGCGAGTTTCGCGCCAATGGCGCGTGCGCGCAACAAGGCATTGGATGGGGGGTGACGGCGGTTGACCGAAGTAGTCGTCGGTGATAACGAGAGTTTCGAATCCGCGCTGAAGCGATTCAACAAGAAAGTCCAGCAAGAGGGCATTCTCGCGGAGGCGCGCAGGCGCGAGCATTACGAGAAGCCGAGCGTGAAGCGGAAGAAGAAGGAAGCGGCGAGGCGGCGCAAGCTCCTGAAGAAGGCGCGCGTCATCTAAGTCCCTTTCCTGGGGAGCACTGAAGCGATGCCGGATACGGCGCCTGCCCGCGATCACACGATCGCCGAGCAGGTCGAAGCAGACCTCAAAGATGCAATGCGGGCGGGCGATGCAGCCCGCCGCGATGCATTACGCCTCCTGCGCGCCGCGCTGAAGAATGCGGAGATCGACCGGCGCGGCGGCGACGGGGGCCCGATGCAGGATAGTGATGTTCGCGCGGTCATCCAGAAGCAAATCAAGCAGCGCCGCGACAGCATCGAGCAGTTCCGCAAGGGCGGTCGCGAGGACCTTGCCATCAAGGAAGAGGCGGAGCTCGCCGTCTTCCAGTCATACCTCCCGCAACCGGCCAGCGAAGAGGTGATGAGGGCGGCGGTCGAGGCGGCCATCGCCGAGACCGGCGCGCAGGGCCCGAAAGATATGGGCAAAGTGATGCCGGTGGCGCTTGCCCGCGTCGGTGATGCCGCCGACCGGAGCGCGCTGGCGGCGATCGTCCGGCAACTTCTCGCCCGATAAGGCCGCTCGTGGCGCGCGATGTGCCGCCGCAGGACGCGACGTAGATGAACGACTCCGCCGCACAACCGAGCCCCCCCACCCAGAGCGCCGTCGAAGTGCGCATCGACCCTGCGCCCTTCCGCCGACGACGATTTGGCGGCATAGTTCAGCGCCGCGACTGGCAATATCCCGTGCTGCTCTCCATCGTCCTCTTCGCGGTCGTGGCGACGACGCTGCTCTGGCGCTATCAGCCCGGCGCGATTGACTACACCGCCGGCGAAGTCGCCTCGCAAACCGTCAAGGCGAACCGCACCGTGCAGTATGTCAGCCTGATCAAGACGAACGAAGCGCGCCGCGCCGCGAACGAGGACCCGGCGAACATCGTCATGGCGCAGGACCCGCGCGTCGCGGACACCCAGGCGCTGAAGCTGGAAGCATTCATCACCGCTGTGGAGAACGCGAAGCGCGATCCTTCGCTCGGCCCCACCCAATTCCGCGATCGCGTGGCGCCCGCCGGCCCGCCTGGTCTCCCCGCCTACGACATCGACACGCTCAACCGGCTCGATGACGCCTCCCGGCTGCGGGTGGAGAACGCGGCGCGCCAGACCTTACGCACGACGCTCACCGATCGAAAGATACCGGCGGGCGGCGAGACCGCGACCCAGTTGCAGATGAACGTATCGAGCGCCGATGCCTTGAGCGCGACGGAAAGCGGCGTTGCCCTCGATCTCGCCCGCGCCTACATCGTCACCAACATGACCCAGAACAGCGCCGAGACGCGCGCACGGCAGCAGCAGGCGGTTGCGGCCGTCCCCGATGTGAAGGTCACGGTGCTGGAGAATGAGGTGATCGTCCGCGAGGGCGACCTGGTGACGCCGGATGCGGTCGAGAAACTCGAATCGCTCGGGCTCGGCGCGCCGAAATTGACCGCGCAGCGCATCGTCGGCGTCTTCGGCCTGACGCTCTCGATGGTCGGCATCGTCGCGCTCTTCCTCTGGAAGACCACGGCGGGCGAGTGGCGGCGCAACCGGGCGCTCTTGCTTCTCGTCGCGCTGACTACCCCCGTGATCCTCGCGCGGCTGCTCCTCCCCGGCCACTTGTTGCTGCCCTATCTCTTCCCCGTCGCCGGGGTCTGTATGGTGATCGCCCTGCTCCTCAATTTCGAACTCGCCATCGCCGCGACGGTCTTTCTCGCCGTCATCTGCGCCAATCTCGCCGATCAATCGCTCGCCCTCGGCGTGATGTTCCTCGTCACCGGCCTCGTCGGCGTGGTGTTGGCCGACCGCGCGCAATCGACCGTCGCCTTCCTCTGGAGCGCCGCCGCGATTGGCGTCGCCGGCTCGATCAGCGCCGTCAGTTGGCGGCTCCTCACGCCGCCGGTCGACGCGGTCGGCATCTTGCAGCGGATCGGCTTCGCCTTCGGAAACGGTATCCTCAGCGCCGGGGTTGCCTTCATCGGTGTGACGATGCTCGCGCGACTCTTCGGCATCGTCACGCCGTTTCAACTGCTCGAACTCGCCCACCCCCGCCTGCCGTTGCTCCGACGCCTCGCGCAGGACGCACCCGGCACGTACTACCACAGCATGATCGTCGGCAATCTGGCGGAAAAGGCGGTCGAGGAGATCGGCGGCGATCCGCTCCTAACGCGCGTCGCCGTCTACTATCACGACATCGGCAAGTCGCTGCATCCCGCGTACTTCATCGAGAATCAGGCGAACATGAGCAATATTCACGACACGCTCGACCCGTACACCTCCGCGCGCGTCATCATCGCCCATGTGACCGACGGCGTCGCGATGGCGGAGGAGGCGAACCTGCCGCGTCAGATCATCGACATCATCGCGCAGCACCACGGCACCACGCGCACCGAGGTCTTCTATCAGAAGGCGAAGGAGCACGACGGCGACGCCGTTGACGCCCGCCTCTTCCGCTATCCCGGTCCGATCCCGCAGACGAAAGAAGCCGCGGTCGTCATGCTCGCCGATGCGACCGAGGCGGCGACACGCGCGGCGAATCGCGCCGGGCGGCTGAATGTGGACGCGACTGCGGCGACGGACGGCGATGTCGATGCGGCCCGCACCGCCGCCATTCGCGGCATTGTCGAGCGCATCGTCCAGGACCGTGTCAAGACGGGGCAACTCGCCGCCGCGCCGCTCACCTTGCGCGACCTCGATGTCATTCAGCGTACCTTCGTCGCCGTCCTCGATGGCATGTATCACCCACGCATCGACTACCCGGTTACTGCCGAACCGCCAACGACGCCTGCGGAGACGGTAGCGACGGTCAGCGCACCAGCGGAGAGCGCCATCGCCCTGCCCGCCACGACGCCCGCCGGACGAAGCGCGTGATGCAACCGGCGGACAACATCACCGTCGTCATCGAGAGCGAGCGCGCCGAAGAAGCGGGGCTCGATCCCACGTGGCTCTCGTATCTGCTCGAATTCGCTCTCCGGGCCGAGAGTGCGCCACCGTCCGCCGTCACGCTGCTCGTCACCGATGACGACGGTATCCAGACCCTCCACCGCGATTATCTCCATGACGATACGCCGACCGACGTGCTCTCCTTCGCCGCCCAGAGCGACGAATCGTTCCCGATCGAGCCCGGCTACGGCGACTACCTCGGCGATATCGCCGTCTCGTGGGACACCGCCGCGATGCAGGGGCCGGAAGCGGGGCTGTCGGCGCCGGACGAGGTCGCCTTCCTCGCCCTGCACGGTCTCTTGCACCTATTGGGCGCCGATGACGCGGATGACGCGGATCGCGCGGCAATGCACGATCGACAACACGCGCTGCTCGCGGCATTCCGCGCGACGGGGCCGCACGCCTAGATGCGAATCCTCTTCATTACCCCGCAACTGCCGCACCCGACCCAGGGCGGCGCGGCCATCCGCAACTGGCACCTCATCGACGCCGCGCGGAATGCGGGCCATACCGTTGATCTCCTCACCTTCGGACTCTTCCAATCGCATGACGGAGAAGTGTCTGCTTCCCCACCTGTTTCATCCGATGGGCCGCGAATGACCGCCCGTGTCAGGCATCTCATCCGCAACGCGGATCCCGATCTCGCCGGTCGGCTTGGTGCGGACGCATTGTGCGCAACCGTGCGCGACCTGACAGCACGGGTTCAGTACGACCTCATCCAGGTCGAAGGTTTGGAGATGTGGCCGAGCCTGCCCGATACCGACATTCCCCTGCTCTACGACGCGCACAATGCCGAGACGACGTTGCAACAGCGCATGGCTCGTCAGGCGGTGCGCGACCGAAATTTTCCTCGGGCGATCTACTCGACCATTCAGGCTCGGAAATTAGGACGCTATGAGGGAGACGCCATCCGCCGCGCGGCAGCAACGATTGCCGTCTCGCGGGAGGACGCCGACGCGCTCGAACGCCTCGCGCCGGACCGACCGGTAGATGTCGTGCCCATCGGCGTCGATACGACCTATTACGATCCGTGCGCCGTGCCCGCAACGCCCGAATCGGCGTTCGATCTGCTTTTCACCGGGACGATGGACTACCGAGCCAATGCGGACGCGGCCAGTTGGTTGATCCGTGCCGTCTGGCCGCGCGTTCGCGCCGTCAAGCCGAACGCGCGTCTCGGCATTGTCGGGCGCAGTCCGTCGGCGTCGCTCCTTCGATACAATGGCCACAACGGGATCACCGTCACGGGCGCGGTGGCCGACGACCGCGTGTTTATGGCGAGTGCCGCCGTCTATGTCCTCCCGATCCGTTTCGGCGCGGGTGTGCGGGTCAAACTGCTCAACGCGATGAGTATGGCCTGCGCGGTCGTCGCGACACCGGCGGCAACTGCGGGCATCGTCGCCGTCAATGGCACGCACCTCATCGCGGCTGATGCGGACGCCGACGTCTTCGCTGCCGCCGTCATCCGCCTGTTGGACGATCCGATTCGTCGGCGCACACTCGGCAAAGCAGCACGGGCGCACATGTGCGCCGTCTACGATTGGGCGATCTGTACGCCCGCCTTACTCGGCGTCTACGATCGCTTGGAGCATGACCGTGCCTGAGCGACCGGCGGTTGATGTCTCGCTCGTCTGCACCGTCTTGAATGAGGCGGGCGACGTCGATGATTTGATGCGCAGCATCGCCGTGCAGACCGTCCGGCCCCGCGAGGTGATCGTCGTCGATGGCGGCTCCCGCGACGGGACGCAGTTGCATATCGAATGGTGGCATGGGCGGCTCGGCTGCCCGCTCCGTCTCATCGAGCGGGGCGGCGCGACGATCTCCGAGGGCCGCAATATCGGCATCGCGGCGGCCCGCGCGCCGGTCATTGCCGTCACCGACGCGGGCGTCCGGCTCGACAATCAGTGGCTCGCCCATCTGTGTACACCATTCGATGATCCATCGGTGTCCGTCTGCGGCGGCTTCTTCGTACCGGACCCGCGCACGCCGTTCGAGATGGCGATGGGCGCGACCGTCCTGCCTGCCCGCAGCGACATCACGCCCGCGTCGTTTCTCCCATCGAGCCGGAGCGTCGCCTTTCGCAAGGCAGCATGGGCGGGCGTAGGCGGCTACCCGGAATGGCTTGATTATTGTGAGGACCTCGTCTTCGACCTTGCTCTTCGGGAGGCGGGTTTCCGCGCCGCTTTCGCACCTGAGGCGCTCGTGCGATTCCGGCCGCGCCCCACGCTGCGGGCGTTCTGGCATCAATACTTCCGCTACGCACGCGGCGACGGCAAGGCGCACCTCTGGACGAAGCGACACGCGGTTCGCTATGCCTCCTATACGGCGCTCCTGACGATTCTTGTCCTCGGGAAGCGGGGGCGTTGGCTGTGGCCGTTTGTCCTCGCGGGCGCAGGCATCTATCTCCGCCGTCCTTACCAGCGACTGGCGGGCGCGCTGCCGCATTGCACGCCGACGCAGCGTCTCACCGCTATCGCGTCGGTACCTGTCATCCGCCCGGTCGGCGATCTCGCCAAGATGTGCGGCTATCCGGTCGGCATGCTTTGGCGCATCCGCCACCACGGTCTATCGTGGACATGGCGCGACGGCATCTCGCCACTACTGGACGCGACCGAGGCGATGGAATCCCAGAGCGAATAGGCGGCTACGTCTTGCCGAGTAGCGCCAGGCGCAGGTATTCGACGGCCCAGAGCGCGGCGCGGCGGCGAATGTCCGCTGGAAGCGTCCGGTAGCCGCGCGTCAGATCGGTGATCGTGCCGTTCACGTCCGCTGCGCAGACGACGGTGCCGTAGCGGGCGCTCCCCTGCGTCACATCGACCGAGACACCGAGCCCGTAGGATGTGCCGAAGAGTCGCCGCGCCGCTGATGCCAGATAGCGGGCATTCTCCGGCGTCGCGGATTGCCTTGCGGCTTCCGTCGGCACGTCGTCAAGGATCGGCCCGGCGTGGCCTTCGATGGTGAGTCCGCCATGAAAGGGCGACGATTCGGCGACATAGGCCGCAAGCGCGCCGGTCACGACGCCGCCACTCCCCTGCTCGCAGACCGCGATGGTTTCCCCGCGCTGCACCGCGAGGGTCAAGACCGACTCGGGTAATCCGTCGTTGTCGTAGCCATAGATGTGATCGACGAGGATGCGCTCCGCCGCCGCGACAACGGGTTGCAAGGCGGTGGCGGCCTCCTCGGTCGTGTGCGCCTTGGCGGTGACCCGCACATGCACGCCATCGTCCTTCGCATAGGTTGCGACGGTCGGGTTCGTGCCGTGGACCAGATCGCCGAGCACTTCCTCAACCGACGACTCGCCGATGCCGATAGTGCGGATATTCCGCGAGACAAGCACCGTCTCCGGCAGGAAGGGGCGCAGGCGCGGAATCGCCTCCTCCTCCCACATGCGCTTCATCTCGCGCGGGACGCCGGGCATCGCCACGATCGTCTTGCCGTCACGATGGACGAACCAGCCCGGCGCGGTGCCGACGGGGTTCGGCAGCGCCTGCGCGGATGGGATCAGCCATGCCTGCTTGCGGTTGCGCTCGGGCATCTCCGCGTTGCGGTTGCGGAAGAAGGCGCGGATCATCTCGACCGACGCTTCGTCCACCTCGGGCGTCTCGCCCATCAAATCGCTGATCCCCTCGCGCGTCAGATCATCCTCGGTGGGGCCGACACCGCCCGTGGTGATGATGAGGTCGGAACGTTCCCAGCCGCGACGGAGGACATCGACGAGGCGACCGCGATTGTCGCCCACCGACGAGACGTAAAAGAGATCGACACCGAGATCGGCGAGCGACTGCGCGAGATAGGTCGCATTCGTATCGGTAATCTGGCCCAGCAGCAGTTCCGTGCCGACGCTGACAATCTCCGCGCGCATTGAGTCCTCGTTTCCGTAGCGCCGCCACCGCGCAGGGAGCGGCGCGACAGGCTGCGATGCGACAATGGCGCGATTATGCCCCGCGAGACCGCGAATCGCAATGCGCGGATCGGGCGCGCGGGCCGGACGTTGCACTCGCGGGATTCCCTGCGTACACTGCACGGAACAGTGACGGCGCAATTGACCGACACCGTGAGATGTACGGGAGGAACAAACTCAATGGCTCTGGAAGATCACCGCGGGCGGCCGCGCGTCGTCGTGACGGGTATCGGTATCATCAGCCCCGTCGGACAATCGACCGAGGATGCGTGGCGCGCGGTCATCGCGGGGGAGAGCGGCATCGGGCCGATCACCCTCTTCGATACCACCGGCTATGATGTGAAGATCGCCGGCGAGGTGAAGAACTTCGACGCCGATGGCCGCCTCGGCCGGAAAGAGGCGCGGCGGGCGGATCGCTTCTGCCAGTTCGCGATCGCGGCGGCGCTCGACGCCGTTGCAAATGCCAATCTCGATACGAGCGCGATGAGTGAGGAACAGCGGGAGCGGGTCGGCGTGCTCGTCGGCAGCGGCATCGGCGGCATCGGCAGCCTGTCGGCTGCGGTCGAGACACTGATGACGCGCGGCCCGAGCCGGGTCAGCCCGTTCCTCATCCCGATGTTGATTATCGACATGTCGAGCGGCCTGATCTCGATGCGACTAAAGGCGAAAGGGCCGAATCACTCGGTCGTCTCCGCCTGCACGACGGGCGCGCACGCCATCGGTGACGCCGCCGAAATCATCCGGCGCGGCGACGCGGATGTGATGGTCGCGGGCGGCTCCGAGGCGTCGATTGTGCCGGTCGGCATCGTCGGCTTCGCGAACATGAAGGCGCTGACGACGTGGGGAGGCGATCCAACCCTCGCCAGCCGCCCCTTCGATGCCGACCGTAGCGGCTTCGTCTGCAGCGAGGGCGCGGCGGTCCTCGTCCTCGAATCCGCCGATCACGCGGTGGCGCGCGGTGCGACCATCCTCGGCGAACTGGCCGGCTACGGCAGCGCGGCGGACGCCTACGACATGGTCCATCCCGCGCCCGAGGGTGAGGGGCTGGCGCGGGCAATGAAGCTGACCCTCAAAGACGCCAACCTCCAGCCGTCGGACGTGGGCTACATCAATGCTCACGGCACCTCGACGCCGCTCAATGACGCCCACGAGACAATGGCGATCAAGCACGTCTTCGGCGATCACATCCCGCCGGTCAGCAGCACGAAGAGCATGACTGGGCACTTGCTCGGCGCGGCGGGCTCACTGGAAGCGGCCTTTGCGATCTGCGCGCTGCGCGACAACAAACTGCCGCCGACGATCAACTACGAGACGCCGGACCCGGAATGCGATCTCGACTATGTGCCGAACACGGCGCGCTGTGTGGATATCTCCTATGCACTGTCGAGCAACTCGGGGTTCGGGGGACACAACACCGGCCTAATTTTTGGCCGATTCGCGGAATAAGGAGGACTCACCGTGGGGAAAGAGACGAAGAAGGGGACGCTGACGCTCGTCAAGGACGACGCGCCGCAAGAGACGCCCGAAGGCGATCAGGGCGCCGCCGAAGAGATGGACATCGAGCCCGTCGCCCCGTGGTCGACCTGGCTGGACGGCAACCGGCAGACCCTGAAAGCGCTGCACAGCGATATGCAGTTCCTCATTAAGGGCGTCCCGGCGGCGGGACTCAACTGGCAGCCGGGCACGAACACGAACTCGCTCTGGGCGATCACGCTGCACACGCTCGGCACGACGCTCCATCTGCTCTCGACGGCGGCGGACATCGAACCGCGCTGGCAAGCATGGCAGCGCGCCACAGAATTGGCGGCGACAGGTGAGGATCCCGGCCTGCTCCTGACGGCGATCCGCAATATGGACGACTTCCTCGATAAGGTCTTCTCCGTGCTGGAAGAAGAGTCGCCCGGCACCGAGCGGGACTGGCTCGGCAAGCCGAAGCCGGTCTCCTACCTCGTCTCGCACGCCGTTGAGCATGCGGGGCGGCACGTCGGCCACATGGAACTGACACGCCAACTCTGGGACCAACGCGCCAAGAAAGGCCGGTAGCGGTGAGCACCCCGCCCGTCTATACCGTACCGGAGGGGACGCTTCCTCTGCTTGGCGGCATCCTCAAGATGCTGGATTTCGCGCACCAGAACATGATCCAGATCATCGCAGACCTGCCGGACGAGGCGCTCGTCTGGCAGCCCGCGAACGATATGGGTTCCCTCTCGGGCATCATCTGCCACATGATGTATTGTGAGACGTACGCGATCCGCCTCGCGGCGGGCGAGGATGTCTCATACGACGGAGAAAAAGACGACGCGGAAAACGACGGCTCGACATGGCGGACTGCCGAAGGTCGGGAAGCGTTGATCGCACGGATCGCTGAGGGTGACGCGATCATGAAACGCATCCTGCCGGTGATGACCGTCGCGGGGATGGGGGAGCGCAGGCCGGCATGGGGCGCGGGCGCCCTTTCGAGCGGCGGCGAACTGATCGCCAAGGCCGCGACCCACACGACGATGCACTGGGGCCACCTGCAGATGACGCGACAACGCTGGGAACAGGCGCACCCGGAGTTTCGGGGCTCGTACACGCCGTGGTAGATGCACAAGCAAAAGGGCGACGGTCGCGCGACCGTCGCCCTTTTCGTTGCCCGAGAAAATCCTAGTCGAGATAGCCCCGCAGCTTGCGGCTATACGACGGGTGCCGGAGCTTGCGGAGCGCCTTCGCCTCGATCTGGCGGATGCGCTCGCGGGTGATGCCGAACTCCTTGCCGACCTCTTCCAGCGTGCGGAAGCGACCATCCTCGAGGCCGAAGCGCAGGATGATGATGCGCCGCTCGCGCTCGGTCAGCTTGTGCAGCGCCTCGCCGATCTGCGACTTCAGGAGTTGCTGCGAGGCAAGTTCCAGCGGCGCGGGCGTCGAATCGTCCTCGATAAAATCGCCGAGGAAGGCGTCGCCGTCCTGCCCGACCGGCGCTTCGAGCGAGACCGGATGGCGCGAGACTTCCAGCACCTGCCGTACCTTGTCCTCCGGCAAGTCCATCGCGCTGGCGATCTCCTCGTGCGTCGGTTCGCGCTCGTAAATCTGCTGCAGGCGGTGGCTCATCTTCTTGACGCGGTTGATCGTTTCACCGACATGCACCGGTAGGCGGATCGTGCGACTCTGATCCGAGATGGCGCGGGTGATCGCCTGGCGAATCCACCACGTCGCATACGTGCTGAACTTATAGCCGCGCATGTAGTCGAACTTATCGGTCGCCTTCATCAGGCCGATGTTCCCCTCTTGAATGAGGTCAAGGAAGGAGAGCCCGCGCCCGACATACTTCTTGGCGACACTAACGACGAGGCGGAGGTTGGCGCGGATTAGGTGCTCGCGCGCGTCCTCGCCATCCTTGCGGTCGTATTCGAACTCCTCGCGATCCTCGGGCGAGAGATCCAGGTCGGTCGTCAGGCGTTCCTCGGCCGCCAGCCCGCGCTCCATCCGCTTCGCGAGCCAGACCTCTTCCGCCATCGTGAGCAGGTCCGTCTCGCCGATCTCCTGGAGATAGAGGCGCACGGAGTCCGCCGCGATCTGCGCGGCCTGCTGGCTATCCAGCCGCTCGTCATCGGCCCGGTCGGCCTTCGACCGCGTCGAGCGCACCACCGGCTCCGGCCGGACGATCGGCTCCTGCTCGACGATATCGACCCCTTGCTCGTAGAGCGTGGAAAAGAATTCGTCGAGGCTTTCGATGTCCTGCTCGGCGTTCGGGAACGCCGCGATAATCTCGTCGTGGAGCAGATATCCCTTTTGCTTGCCCTTCTCGAGGAGCGTTGCTGACATACTTTAATCACCGCCCGTGGCACGAAGAGCGCGGGTGCGTCGCGTCGCCCGGCCCCGTCAATCGTCTACATGCAAACCGGTGAGCCGGAAACCGACTCGTGTGGGCGATACGCCGCCCTGCAATTGCGACCCGCATACGAGCGTTTCACGCCCCCGAAGTCGCGCATTTACTCTTGAAGGGTATCACCATTTGTGGCATATGTCGAGCGTTTTTGCTGCTCCATCGCGGCATCCGCAACGCCGACGGCGAGCGCCGTCCTCGCGAGGGAGTTGACCGCACAGTATCGCTGTTGACCGCACAGTATCGCTATAGACCGATTGCGCCGCTATCGCGTCGGCGTTTCACGCGGCCAGAGCGAGGCTCTTGACACGGCATTTGGGGGGTGGTACCTTTCTCACCCGCAGCGGGGAACGCTGCGTGTACCTTACCATTCGAGGAGTGAGGACGAGAGCGAAGCAGGCGTGCGCTTGGCGATGAGCCGGGCGGGCGTGGAGCGATAGTAGTGGGTGTGAGTGGGACACGGGCCGAGGGCGACGGGGGCGACCCCGTGGTTGTTGGGAGTGAGACCGTGACACAGGGCGTCGGGTGGATGCCTAGGTCGTTCGTGCCGAAGAAGGACGTGGCGTAGCAGCGAAATGCCTCGGGGAGCCGCGCGCGGGCTGGGAGCCGAGGATCTCCGAATGGGGGAACCCCATCTGGTGGTGAGCCAGGTGACCCGCCGATGAACACATAGTCGGTGTGGGGGTAAGCCGGGGAACTGAAACATCTCACGTACCCGGAGGAAGTAAGAAGGGGCCGGAGTAGCGGCGAGCGAAACGGTGCAAGCCCAAACCGCTGGCGTGCCAAGGGTGCCGCCGTTGCGCCGGCGGGGTTGAACGGGGTCCGGTGGGGAGCGGTGCCTCCCCGACGCAGTGAGAAACCGCCATTCTAGCCGAAGGCCGCTGGAACGGGCCGCCAGAGCGGGTGAGAGCCCCGTAGGCGAAAGGGTGGGGACTGCGCGGATTCACCGTGAGTACGGCGGGACACGCGACATCCCGCCGGAAGCTGGGGAGACCACTCTCCAAGGCTAGCTACACGAACGGACC
>JBPCMC010000059.1:0-10090 GCA_051002645.1 Thermomicrobiales bacterium | reverse complement strand
CGATGGTCGGCGCGCCGCCGGTCGTGGCGGGGCTGGCTCCGGCAGCCGTGGGTTGCGCGCCAGCCGCTGTGGGTTGCGCGCTACCCGGTGTTGGCGTCTTGTCGCTCGATCCGCAGGCCGCGAGGATCGCCGCCGCACTGCTGGCGGCGATACCGGACAGGAATGCCCGACGGGACAACGACCGGTCACTGCTCATGATGCACTCCTTCTTGTGAAATGCTACGTCTTCACGATGGTTCACCTGAGAAAGGAGATTCGAGAGACTTTCCTTGCGCGATGAACAACGTCCGCAATTGCTGTGCCATCTCCCGAACAAAGGATCAGCGTTGCATCAAATTTGAAGCTTCGCGCCAGTATTCGCATACGCGCGCGACGTGTCAAGCCGATGGAGATGAGAGGGAGATTAACGGAATGCTCCCATGCCAACGAACCAGGATTGGCATACAATCACCGCAACGGGACTTTCGTTCCCTCTCTCATACGCGGGGAGGGCCGTGGTGGGGGCAAACGGACGCATGAGTGAAACATCGAAACAAAGCCTGGCGCGCGGGCTCGGTTATCTCGGGCTGCTGCTGGCGCTCTTCGCGGCGCTGACGCCGGGGTACTTCTATATTCCGGGGCTGCTCGCCCTCGCGTGCGGTGTCGCAGCATTGTTGCTGCGCGAGGGCTACCTCGGCCTCTTGTCCATCGGCTTCGCCATCTTCGGCACCCTGATCGGCTTCATCCTCACCCTCGCCGGCTTCCGCCTCGGCAAGTGAGAAGGGAAACCGGGGAGAACCGCAGAGATGCAGAGGACGCAGAGGGACACAGAGAAATACAAAGAGAAGATAGAGAACACCGCCTCAATGCTCTATCTCCTCTGCGCTCTCTGTGCTCTTTGCCGGGTGCCCTTTGGGCGGCATGCGGTTCTCCCCGGTTTCCGTCTAGGCAGACGCACAGATTTTCGCGCGGCGCGCCGTTCCTCTTGACAGCGAGTGATGTTCTCTACTACCCTCACTCTACAGAATTCGGCAGAGAGTGCATGACAACCGGAGATGTCCGCTCAGTGGGGTGAGCGTGGCTCAGCAATGGAGGAGGGAACGCGATGGCCCGTGTAGTGTTCGACCACATCACGAAGCGGTTCGGGGATGTCAACGCCGTCAACGATCTCAGTCTGGAGATCTTCGACGAAGAGTTCCTCGTCCTCGTTGGTCCGTCCGGTTGCGGCAAGACGACGGCGCTGCGGATGCTCGCCGGTCTGGAGGAAGTGACGACGGGAGAGATCTACATCGGCGACCGCCGTGTGACCGACCTCGCACCGAAGGATCGCGACATCGCGATGGTCTTCCAGAACTACGCCTTGTATCCGCACATGAGCGTCTTCGACAACCTCTCCTTCGCGCTGAAACTGCGCAAGTACGACAAGCCGGCGATCCAGCAGCGCGTCGATCAGGCGGGCGGGATGCTCGGCCTGCGCACGCTCCTGCAGCGCAAGCCGCGCCAGCTCTCCGGCGGCCAGCGGCAGCGCGTCGCGCTCGGTCGCGCCCTCGTCCGCGAGCCGCAAGTCTTCCTGATGGACGAACCGCTCTCCAACCTCGACGCCGCGCTGCGCGTCCAGACGCGCGCCGAAATCACGAAACTGCAGACCCGCCTGAAAGTCACCACCGTCTATGTCACGCACGACCAGGTCGAAGCGATGACGATGGGCGACCGGATCGCCGTGATGAAGGACGGCGTCTTGCAGCAACTCTCGACGCCGCAGGACCTCTACGATCACCCGGCAAATATCTTCGTCGCCGGCTTCATCGGCTCCCCAGCGATGAACTTCGTCGCGGGCACCCTGCAATCGCAGAGCGGCAACCTGATGCTGACGCACGATAACTACAGCGTGCCGCTGCCAATCGCCGGTCTCAGCAACGAGATCAAGGAGAATCTAGGCACGCGCGTCGGCAAGCCGGTCGTGATCGGTGTCCGGCCGGAGGACGTGCTGGATCGCTCGGTGGCCAACGGCATGAGCGGCATGGCGGGCCTCCCCGCGACCGTCGATGTCGTCGAACCGCTCGGCTCGGAAGTGCTCCTCTACCTCGATTACGGCACCGAGACGCCGATGATTATCCGCGCCGAGCCGCGCACCAAGGTCAAGCCGGGCGATAAGATGGAAGTCCTCTTCAAGCCCGACAACCTGCACGTCTTCGACGGCGAGACGGAACTCTCGATCCTTTAGATGGACTGAAGTCTTTGCCCCCTTCCCGTGTCGGGAAGGGGGCTTTTGCTTGAGCCGTCCCGTCGGGCCCACCCCATCTCAGAAACGTTCACGACGACTGATGATGTTACGGTACGGCGACCGTCAAAGAGCAGAGCGCATGGACGTTCGCTGCGGCCGCCGCTATCAACCGGGAAGAAAACTGGTGATTTCCCTAGTGTTTTCCCCTCGCGTTCCTTCTATCGTGTGCGTACCCATGGCGGGAGACGCCACCTGGTCTCGAAATTCGACGCGCGCGACACGGACAAGGAGCACGACGATGCGAGTATTCAGCCACTTCCTTCACCCCGCGCGGACACGCGTACTCCTTTTCCTCATGCTGCTTGTGCTCGCGCTCCCCGCCGGGCCGGTGCGCGCCGCGCCTCCCCTCGTCATCAATTGCAACGATAACGGGGCAGGGTCGCTGCGCGATGCGATCGCCGCTGCTGCGTCCGGCGATACGATTCACTTCCAAGCGGGGCTAAGCTGCCTGAGCACGTCACCGATCACGCTCACGACCGGGACGCTCACCATCTCCACGAGCATGACGATCGATGGCGCGGGCGCGACGATCGCGGTGGACGGTGACCACGCAGTAACGGTGTTCACGACATTCAGCGCGGCGACGATCGCGATCAGTAACTTGACGATCCAAAATAGCACGTCCGTATCCGGCAGAGGCGGCGGCATCGAGAAAGAATCCGGCACGCTGACAGTGACGAACTGCACATTCTCTGGCAACTCCGCCGGCAGCGGCTCGACCAACGGCGGCGGCATCTTCAACAACACTGGTACGCTGACGGTGACGAACAGTACCTTTTCCGGCAACTTCGCCGGCGGCGGCGGCGGCGGCATCGAGAATCGTGGCACGCTGATCGCGACAAACAGCACCTTCACCAGCAACACCGCCGCCGTCGGCCAGGGCGGCGGCTTCGGCGGCGGCATCAACAGCTATGGCACGGCGACGGTGACGAATAGCACCTTCTCCGGCAACGCTGCATACGTCGGTGGCGGCATCTCCAGCAACTATCACAGCACCCTGACGGTGACGAACAGCACCTTCTCCGGCAATAGCGCCACTTATGGGGGCGGCATCGACCTCGGCAGCGTGCTGACGGCGACGATGACGAACACCATCATCGCCAACTCCTCCAGCGGCAATGATCTCTCCGGCACGGTCGGAGGCAACAATAACTTGACCGACGACAGTAGTGGCACGCTCACCGGTTCCGGCAACCTCAGGAGTACGCCTGCCCTGCTCGGCTCGCTCGGCAACTATGGTGGCCCGACGCAGACCTTCACCCTGCTGCCCGGTTCCCCCGCCATCGACGCGGGCGCGGCGGTCGGCAGCGGCCCACCTACCAACCCCGTCCCCGCCACCGACCAGCGCGGTCTGCCCCGCGTCGGCGCACCCGATATCGGCGCTTTCGAGAGCCAGGGGTCCTCGACGATCACGGTCAGCCCCGCCACGCTGCCGAATGGGACGGTCGGGGCGTCCTACAGCCAGGTGATCACCGCCGCCGGCGGCACGGGCCCCTATACCTTCGCCGTCCCGAGCGGCAATCTCCCGTCCGGCATCACCCTGGCGACGAATGGCACGCTGAGTGGCACGCCAACAGGCGGGGGCAGCTTCGCCTTCACCGTCTCTGCCACCGATCATGGGGGCGCCACCGGGAGCCGCGCCTATACGCTTGTGGTTACCGGGCCTGGCCCACTGCCGCCACCGCAGCCTCACCCGGACCCGGTTGGGCAACCTGCGCTCACGCCCCAGTCGCAGCCAACCGCTCCGGTCAGTGGCGTACCGAGCGCGCTCCCGCCGCGACGACCGTAGCGCGGCGTCGCGTGGCGATGCGGGATGACGAGCGTGGAACGCGGAGGTGCGAGGAGTATGGGGGAGCGTGCAGTCGGCTCCTTACGTCTCCTCCTCCGGTCGTACCGCCTTGAACATAATGAGCAGGAGCACGTCGTAGATGCCTTTCAGCGCGCCGCCGATGACGAGCGGCCAGCCGAAGACGGTCAGGCTGAGCAGGTAGCCGGAGAGGAACGGGCTGGCGGCGATGGCGAGGCTGCGCGGCACGGACGTGACACTGGCGGCGGCGGGCCGCTCCGCCGGGGTGACGACGGCCATCACATACGAGTTGCGCGTCGGCACGTCCATCTGCGAGAGGGCGCTGCGGGCGAGGAGGAGCGTGATCGCCAGCGGCAGGTTCGGCATGAACGGGACGAGGATCAGGAAGAGATTCGATGGTAGATGGGTGAAGACCATCGTGTTGACGAGGCCGATCCGGTTCGCCAGCCAGACCGCCACCGGGAACGACCCGGCGGAGAGGACGCCCGCCCAGAAGAAGATCGTCCCCGCTGTCGCGACCGAGAGGTGGAAGCGCTGGAAGAGCCAGAGCGCGAGTAGCGATTGCACGACGAAGCCGCCCCCGAAGGAATCGAGACTGAAGAGCGCGGCCATCGTGTAGACGATCCCTTTCGACTCTTTCAGCGGGGCCTCGGGTACATTCGCGCCCGGCTCGATGGCGGGTGAGAGCGTGCGATAGAGGCAGAGGGCGATCAGCGCCAGCAGTGCGTAGACGAGGAACATCCCTTCGAGCGCATGTGTCAGGCCGAGCGCGGTATGCGCCGCGACGAATGCCGGCACCCCGGCGCAGAGCGCCCCGCACGCCCCCACCAGCGCCGCGACGAGGCTGTACCGCGCGAAGAGCGCTGTCCGGTCGCGCGCCGTGACGGTCTGCGGTAGGAGGGACTGTTCGAGCGGCAGGAAGACGCTCACGTCGCCGGATGACGGGTTCAGCGTGCCGACGAAGGCGACGACGATCAGCGGCCAGAAGGCGTGGACGACCGCGAAGCCGACCCCCGTCGCAATCATCAGTAGCGCGGCGCCGACGAGCAGGCGGCGGCGTTTCAGCCGGTAGGCGATCAGCCCGACGAGCAGCGTCAGTGCGGCGGAGCCGACCAGCGTCGCCGTCGTCACCGCGCCGATCTTCAGGGTGTTCAGCCCGAGGGTCGTCAGGTAGAGCGGCAGGAGGACGCTGATGAAGCCGTCGCCGAAGGCGCGCACGGCGCGCGAGGCGATCAGGACGGCGGCATCATGCGTCCTCTACCGGGAGGAAGTGCCTGGTCATAGTGGGCAGTGGGCAGTGAATAGTGGGCAGCACGCTTCCGACTGCTGCCCACTGCCCACTATCATTACGCAAGGTAGGTGTGGAACCACTGGACGGCGCGCGTCCAGGCATCGGCGGCGGCAGAGGCGTTGTAGCCGGGGCGCGTGTCGTTCAGGAAGGCGTGGCCCGCGCCGGGGTAGACGACCATAGCGAAGGTCTTCTCCTGCCGATCCATCTCGGCTTCGAGTCCGTTGTATTGCTCCGGCGGGATGCCGGCGTCATCTTCGCCATAGACGGCGAGCACCGGCGCTTTGATGCCGCCGACGAACTCCGGCGTCGGCTGCACGCCGCCGCCGTAGAAGGCGGCCACCGCGCCGATCCGCTCGTCCCCGGTGGCGGCGGCGGCGAGCGCCAGTCGCCCGCCCGCGCAGAAGCCGATCACGCCGACCGACTTCGGCTCAACCTCCGGCAGGTCGCCCAGGTAGCCGAGCGCGCCGCCGATCTCGCGCAGGGCGATCGGCCCATTGAGCGCCATCACCAGTTTGCGCGCGTCGTCCGGCTCCGTCACCACCTGCCCGTGATAGAAATCGGGCGCGAGCGCGACGAACCCTTCCCCGGCGAACCGCTCGGCGAGGTCCTTGATGTGCGCGTCCAGCCCCCACCATTCCTGGATGACGACGAGCGCCGGGAACAGCCCGTCCCCGGCAGGGCGCGCGAGATAGCCATGCGCCGTGTCGCCATTCGAGGCAAACGAGACGTCTTCGGTGCGAATATCGGACGCTGCCATGCCGCCTGCTCCTTGGGCTAGTAGCCAGTAATCAGTAGTCAGTAGTCAGTACGGCGGGGAAGCGACGGATGGATTGTGTCGCGCTGCCTTTCATACTGCTACTGCCTGTATCGTACTACGCGCGACGCGCGTGACATAGTGGCACGTCGATATCACTGACTACTGACTACTGATTACTGGCTACCGGCTACCGGCTACTGACGACTCCCCAGAGGATCCCCGCAATGCCGCCGCCGAGCACGAGCCAGACGGAGTTGACGCGAAAACGGATGAGGATGATTGCCGCAGCCGCCGCGAGGAGCGCGCTGAACCAATCGACGACGGCGGCGCGCGCCAGTTCCCACGCGACCCCCGCCATCAGGCCGACCGCCGCGACATTGACGCCGTCCAGCGCGGCGGCCGTCCACGGCGAGCGCCGCAGGTGGGGTAGCACGGGCACCGAGAGGACGACGAAGAGGAAGGCGGGTAGGAAGATGCCAAGCGTCGCAATCGCCGCCCCCGAGAATCCTCCCACGAGGTAGCCGATGAAGGTCGCCGTCGTGAAGACCGGCCCCGGCGTGAACTGCCCGACCGCGACGGCGTCGAGCAGTTGCTGGTTGGTCAGCCAGCCGAGATGATTGACGAAATCGTTGCGCAGGAAGGCGAGCAGGACATAGCCGGAGCCGTAGAGCACCGAACCGATCTTCAGGAAGGTGAGAAAGAGCCTGAGTGGGCTATACGCGACGGTCGCGCTCGCCGCCACCGCGAAGAGCGCCGTCGCTTTCACGCCAGGCAACGGCACGAGGGCGCGGACTGACAGCCGTGACCCCCGGATGCGCCGCGCGTTCTCGATCAGCATGATCGCGAGCGCCGCGCCGAAGAGGAGCAGGATGACATTGACGCCGAGCAGGTAGCCCGCGAAGACCGCGACGCCGAATGCGCCGAGCAGCACGTTCTTGACCGCCGTCCGCCCTAGACCCCAGAGCGCCTGCACGACGACGGCGATGATCACCGGCTTGATGCCGTAGAGCAGCCAGACCCCGCCCGTCGTCGTGCCGTAGCGTGCGTAGAGCCAGGCGAAGACGAGCACGAGGAAGGCGGCAGGCAGGATGAAGAGCGTCCCGCCGACGAACAATCCCGGCCAGCCGGCGCGGGCGTAACTGGAGTGCATCACCGTCTGCGTCGAGGTCGGGCCCGGCACGAGGTTCGCCGCGCCGATCATATCGAGGAAGCGCTGCTCCGTCATCCATCGCCGCCGCTTGACGACCTCGCCCCGCAGCATCGCGATGTGCGCCGCCGGCCCGCCGAACGCCGTCCAGCCGAGTCGGAACATCAGCGCCGCCACTTCCCGCAGCGCGCCGGGTGGCTGTGCCGTCATCGCTCGTGCGGCATCCGATTCCGTCTCGTTCGCGGGCTCGACCGTGGACAACGCACCCTCCTTCGCGGCCATGCGGATGCGTTGAGTATATGCGCGATTGCGCCATGTCGCGTGAGCAAACGATGATATGCTTGGCACAGTAAGAGCGAAACGCGCTTCGGTAGAGAAAATGAACGGATAGAAGATTAATGGGGCAGGACGTGCGAATCCGCTATGACCCTCACGCGCGAAGACGCATGCAAGCGCGCGGCATTTCAGAAGGAGAAGTCGAAGCCGTACTTGCGAGCCCCGAAATCACGCGCCCCGGTCATAGTGGACGTACGATGCAGACCACACATCCGAACGGGCGATTCATCAAGGTTGTCTTCACGAGATTGCCAGATGATACACTGTACATCATCACGGCAGCTGATTGAGGAGGAGAAAGTGATCGAGTTCGAGCAGAGCGAAGCGGCTGATGCGATCTATATTCGTCTCAGCGATCTTCCCTATGCATATGGCAAAGACCTCGACGATGACCGCCGGATCGATTACGCGGCCAATGGCGAAGTAATCGGCGTTGAGTTGCTTGGGGTCAGCGAAGGCGTACACACCGATGACTTGCCGCAGCGGGACGCCATTATCCGCATCTTAGAAGAGCATAAGATTCCTCTGTATGCATAAGGGAGCCCGGAATGCGGACAGATACGCGCCCAATCCAGATCACCATCGCCGATCTTCAGGCCGATGCCGAAGGGATTATTCGCAATCTGCCGGAGTCCGGTGAGGCGGTCATCGTTTCGACGAGTGGCGAGATGATTGCGACACTTGCTCCGGTTGTCCCCGGCCCGCCATTGACGCCGGAACAGGTTGCCGAAATCCGTCAGGCAATCGCTGACTTCGAGAAGGAAGATTCGTCCGAGTGGATAGATCATGAAGAAGCAATGCACATCTTCGATGAGGATGAGCCCGTACATAACGACAAATGAGTACCAATAGTAGGTGGCGCATCCGGTGGCGGCGGAGGGCGAAAGATTGGCTCGATCAGCGAGTTCACCGCATTACCCCGCTCGCCGACGTACGCTGCGTTTCGCATTTGACCGCAGCCTTCAACAAATCGCGCAATTCCCATACAGTGGCCAGCGATGCAACGTTCGCTTCGCTGACCTCAAGGATATTTCGGATGCATATCGCGTCCTGATTATTCAGGACCTGTTCCTCATTTACTTCCTCGACGAGGCTGCACAGATGATCGTCCTCATCCACGTACAAACGACGACAATGGACGCACCGCGACCCGAAATGCTCATACAGTAATGCCCTCGCCGATCTGTGCGACAATGGTGCGCGGAAGGGTCGTGATAGGGAGCACGGGGTATGTTGGACCTCATTATTCGGCATGGGACGGTAATTGACGGGAGCGGCGGGGCGGAGTTTCGCGCCGATGTCGGGGTGGGGAACGGGCAGATCCTCGCGGTCGGGGACCTTTCCGGTACCATCGGGGTGCGGGAGATCGACGCGACGGGCCGCTGCGTCTCGCCCGGTTTCATCGACATCCACACGCACTCGGACCAATCAACGCTCGTCAACCCGCGCATGGAGAGCAAGGTGCGTCAGGGCGTGACGACCGAGATCGGCGGGCTGTGCGGCATCTCACTCGCGCCGCTTGGCCACACAGACACCCCGGCGGCGGCCAGCATCACGCGCGACATGGCGAAGATCGGCCTGCAACGGACGTGGCTGGGCCTTAAGGACCTCTACGCGCGGGTCGAGCAGACCGGGCTCGCCTGCAACTACGCCTCGTTCGTCGGGCACGGCGTGATCCGCGCTGCCGCGATGGGCTACGACGACCGCCCGCCAACGGACGACGAGCGCGCCCAGATGCAGCGGCTCCTGCGGCAGTCGATGGCGGACGGCGCGCTTGGCCTCTCCACCGGCCTCATTTACCCGCCCGGCATCTTCGCGCGCACTGAGGAGATCACCGACCTCTGCGGCGTACTGCGCGAGACGGACGGCCTCTATACCAGCCATATCCGCAATGAGGGGAACGCGCTCCACGCGGCGGTCGAGGAATTCGTCACCGTCTGCCGCGATGCCGGGGTGCGCGGCCAGATGTCCCATCACAAGGCGGACGGCAAGGCGAACTGGGGCAAGGTCCATGGCAGCCTCCAGCAGTTGGAAGACGCCCGCGCCGCCGATGTGGACGTGATGTGCGACCAGTACCCGTACACGGCGTACTCAACCGGGCTGGCAGCGGTCTTGCCGCCGTGGGCGCTCGATGGCGACCGCGTCGTCGTCCTGCGCCGCCTCGATGACGCCGCGACGCGGGATCGCATCCGTGCCGACATCGCCACCGGGTTGCCGGGGTGGGAGAACATGGCGGCGGAATCCGGCTGGGAGAACATGGTCGTGACGGGCGCGCCGCAGATGCCGGAGTATGCGGGAAAGAATATCGCCGCGATCGCTGAGATGCGGCGGGGCGATGTAATTGACGCGACGTGCGCGCTGCTGATCGCGCACCAGATGGACGTCAGCATCGTCGGGCACAGCATGGACGAGGCGGATGTCGAGACGGTGATGCGCTGGCCGCTGACGAGCATCGGCTCGGACGGCTCCGCGCTCGCGCCGTACGGACC
>JBPCMC010000058.1:0-4758 GCA_051002645.1 Thermomicrobiales bacterium | reverse complement strand
GCCTTCGCGCGGCGCACCGGTATCCGCGTCGTCGGCCCGAACTGCCTCGGCCTGATCAGTACCCCCGCGAAGATGATCGCGATCTGGGGCCCGTACGATATGGTCCTGCGCGGGCCGATCGGCCTCGTCTTCCAGAGTGGTCTCCTGGCGTATTGCGTGGTCACGCCGACGAGCGAGCGCGGATTCGGCTACACCTACATCGCGACCACCGGCAACGAGGCGGACCTCGACGCGACCGACTTCATGCGCTACTACGTCGAGGACGACGAGACGCGCGTCATCGGCTGCTTCATCGAGCAGTTCCGCGACCCGCAGAAGTTCCTGCGCGTCGCGGCGATGGCGGCGGAGCGGCAGAAACCGCTGATCGTCCTGAAGATCGGTCGGTCGGAGGCGGGCAAGCGGGCGGCGCAGGCGCACACCGGCTCGCTGGTGGGATCGGACGCGATTGCGGACGCGATCATGCGGCAGTATGGCGTCATCCGCGTCGACAACCTGGACGAGATGAATGAGACGCTGGCGGTCTTCCACGCGAAGCGACTGCCGCGCGGCAGCGGCCTCGGCGCGATCTTCTCCTCGGGCGGCGCCTGCGGCCTGGTATCGGATGTCGCGCATACGCTCGGTATCTCCATGCCGCCGCTCGCGCCGCACACGGTCGAGCGATTGCAATCCGTCATCCCGGACTTCGGCACGGTCGGCAACCCGCTCGATGTCACCGGGCAAGCGGCCAGTCAGCCGCCGATCACCGAAGGGTCATTCATCGCGATAGCTGAGGACCCGAACATCGACATCGTGCTCTACGGTCAGGCGGTCCCCGAGCGCTTCGATCTCGCAACGCCGGTTGGCGCGGTGCTGCGGATGATGCCGGAGCGGTACCCCGACAAGCTCTTTCTCCTCATGTCGCTCGTCGTCGGGCGGGTCCGGGAAGGCCGACGCGAAGGCCGGGACCCGGTCGAGCCGGTCATGCATTGGGACGGTGTGCCCTTCCTCCAGGGCGTGGATAACGGACTGCGCGCGGTGCGTTCATTGATCCGGTACGCAGAGTTTCAGCGAATGCGTCAGGTGGGCGTGCGTGCGGTGGATGCAGCGGACTCCGTCGCGGAGCGGGCACGGGCGCTCGTCGTGGCGGCGGAGGGCACGCCGCTCGTCGAACGTGCGGCGAAGGAAATCCTCGCCCTCTACGGCATCCCTGTAACCCGCGAGTCGCTTGCGACGACGGCAGATGCGGCGGTCGCGGCGGCGCGCGCTATCGGCTATCCGGTCGTGCTGAAAATCGAGTCCCCCGCCATCGCTCACAAGACCGAGGCGGGCGGCGTCGTGCTGGACGTGCGGGACGATGCGGCGGCTCGCACGGGTTTTGCGACGATCATCGCCAATGCCCGCCGGTACAAGCCGGACGCCCGGATCGCGGGCGTCCTCGTGCAGGAGATGGTCACCGGCGGGCGGGAAATGATTCTCGGTATGACGCGGGACCCCGCCTACGGCCCGGTGGTGGCGGTTGGGCTGGGGGGCGTCTTTGTCGAGGTGTTGCAGGACATCGTGCTCGGTGTGCCGCCACTGACCGAGCACGACAGCCGCGCGATGCTCGCTCGACTGCGCGGCGCGGCGATCCTCGATGGGACCGGCGCGCGGGGCGCGGCCCCGGCAGACACCGATGCCGTCGTTGATATTCTCGGGAAATTCTCGCGGCTCTGCCTCGACCTCGGCGACCTCGTCCGGGAAATCGACATCAATCCGCTCCTCGTCTTCGATCGCGGCGACGGGGCGCGCGTGGTGGACTGCCTGATCGTGCCCGAAACGAACGGGGCGCAATGAGCCTGGCAGATCATGGCCGCTATCCCGCGCCGCCGCTCTCCGTGATCGTCAGTGCGGGCAGGTCCTGCTCCCGCACGAGCGCGTTGAAGCGCGGGACGTCCCGCCCGAGCACGGTATCCAGCCGCTCGAGTTGCTGGTCGAGCCGCTGGATTACCGACGCGAAGACCTCGCGCGACTGCTCAGTCGGCGCGCCGTCCGCGCCCGACACGACGCCCATCAGGGTGGCGATCTTCACATTCAATTTCGACGGCGCGGTCAGCGCATCGCGCGAGGACTTCCAGCGCGTCTGCACCAACTCCTCCTCCACGCTCGACAGCCCTTCTTTCAGTTTTTTGGCTGCCTCAATAAGGACTGAGGACTGAGGACTGAGGACTGAGTTTGCTGCCTGTTGCCTGCTGCCTGCTGCCCGCTTCTCCCAGCCGTCGATCTCAGCGCGGAGCGTGCGAATCTGGTTTATCGCGTCGTTCGTCTCGGAGAGCTTGTCCCGGATCTGGAGCAGGAAGGCGAACTGATCGCGGAGTTCGTCGTCGCTCACCTCGGCGCGCGGGTCTGTGCGGATTTCGAGTGGCTGGGTCCACGACTTGCTCCCGACCGTGAGGCGCACCTGATAGGCGCCGGGAGGCGCGAGCGGCCCGGTCACCCCGCCGGAGCGGTAGATCGCGCCTTCGACATTGCGCGCGTCCGGGTAGCGCATATTCCAGATGAAGCGGTTAAGGCCCGCCTCCTTGTGTACGGGCTTTTCTTCCGCCGCCCCATCCTTCTTTGGGGAGGACTGAGGGCTAAGGACTGAGGACTGAGTTTGCTGCCCGCTGTCTGCTGCCTGCTGTCCGCTGTCTGCTTCTTTGCTGCGATAGGTCTTGATCTCTTTTCCGTCTTGATCGAGGAAAGTAAGTGTCACTTCGCCTTCCGGTTTCTCGTGCAGGTAGTAGAAGATGACCGCGCCGTCGGGCGGGTTCTGGCCGGCGTCGAGCAATTTCTGCCGCTTCTCACCGCTCGGGCGGGTGATTTGCCGGAAGGTGTAGGTGGTCGTCCCGACCGGCTGATAGTTCTTGCCCGGCGCGGCGGTGCCCTCGAAGCCGCGCAGGGTGCGGTAGCGGGTGGCGGGGCGGGGCGCGAAGAGGTGTGTATCCGCCGCCAGCAGATCGGGCGTCATCGTATGGAGCGGCGTCAGGTCGTCCAGAATCCAGAAGGCGCGCCCGTGTGTCGCCAGCACCAACCCCTGATCCTTGACGACCATATCGTGAACTGGCACGACGGGCAGGTTCATGCGGAAGGATTGCCAGTGCGCGCCATCGTCGAACGAGGCGTACAGCCCCGCCTCGGTGCCTGCGTACATGAGGCCGCGCCGGTCCGGGTCCGCGCGGATGACGCGGGCGAACTCGTCCGCCGGGATGCCGTCGGTGATCTTCGTCCATGTCTGGCCGTAGTCGCTCGTCTTGTAGAGATAGGGCGCGAAGTCGTCGTGGCGGTGGCGGTCGACCGCGACATAGGCGGTGGCCGCGTCGTGCGGCGACGCCTCGATGATGCTCACCAGCGACCACTCCGGCATCTCCGGGGGCGTGACATTCGCCCACGTTTCGCCGTTGTCGCGGCTGAGGTGGATCAGTCCGTCATCGGAGCCAGCCCAGAAGATTCCCGCCTGCACCGGCGATTCGGCCAGCGCGAAGATCGTGCAGTAGTAATCCATGCCATTGCTGTCGATGGTGATCGGCCCGCCGGAGGGCTCCTGTTTGGTCGGGTCGTTGCGCGTCAGATCGTGCGAGATCACCTGCCAACTCTTCCCCTCGTCGGTCGAGCGATGGACGAACTGCGAGGTGATGAGGAGATTCTGCGGGTCATGGGCGGAGATAAGGATGGGGAAGGTCCACTGGAAGCGGTATTTGACATCCTTCGCGCCCCAACCGGCCGATTCCTCGGGCCAGGCGGCGATATTTTGCCGCTGGCCGGTGCGGTGGTCATAGCGCGTAATCATCCCGGCGAAGTTGCCGGCGAAGATGATGTTCGGGTCGTCCGGCTTGACGGCAATGTAGCCGCTCTCGCCGCCGCCGACCTCGTAGGTGTCCACCTGGGTGATCGCCGCCAGTTTCGACCGGCTCGGCACGCTGATCGTCGAGTTGTCCTGCTGCGCGCCATAGATGCGGTAGGGCGTCTGATTGTCGGTCGTGACGTGGTAGAACTCCATCGTCGGCTGGTTGTAGACCGTCGACCACGTCTCGCCGCCGTTGAAGGAGACGGTCGCGCCGCCGTCGTTCCCCTGAATAATCCGGCGCGGGTTCTTCGGATCGATCCAGAGATCGTGGTAGTCGCCGTGCGTGCCCGGCACCTGCACGAAGTTCCTGCCGCCATCGGATGACTTCCAGGCGTTGAGATTCATGATCCAGACGGTTTCGGGGTCGACCGGGTCGGCGAAAATGTGCATGTAATACCAGGGCCGCTGGCGCACCTCGCCGCCCTCGTTGACGCGCTCCCACGTCTCGCCGTAGTCATCTGACCGCAGCACCGCGCCATCCTTCGCCTCGACGATCGACCAGACGCGGCCCGGTTTGGCGGGCGAGGCGACGATGCCCATCCGGCCGAGCAAGCCGGTCGGCATCCCCGGCTTGCGGCTGATCTCCTCCCAGGTGTCACCACCGTCGTTCGAACGGTACAGGGCGCTGCCCGGCCCGCCGCTGACCAGTTCGTGCGCCCGATGCACGCCCTCCCAGAAGGCGGCGTAGATGACGCGCGGATTGGTCAGATCCAGCGAGAGATCGACGACGCCCGCCTCGGCGCTGCGGAAGAGCACCTGCTCCCAGGTCGCGCCACCGTCCTTCGAGCGGTAGACGCCGCGCTCCGGGTTCGCGCCGTGCGCGTGCCCGAAGGCGCCGACGTAGACGAGGTCGGGGTTCGTCGGATGCACGCGCACCTTGCCGATGTTGCGCGTCTCAGTCAGGCCCGTGTGCTGCC
>JBPCMC010000057.1:0-12836 GCA_051002645.1 Thermomicrobiales bacterium | reverse complement strand
ACGATCAATGCTTTGCCAACGCGCGGGAAGAAGATGCTCATCACCTCGGCTTCCGCGAGCGCGTTGATGATCTTGGCGCTGGAGATATTGTAGGCGTTATCCATCGGCAGCCGTCCTTTCCGGCGTTGGCGACGTGTGACAGACAATAATCATCGCTGCGGGGCGGCGTTCTCCGTGCCCTCGTTCGTCAGTTGCTCGGTTTCGACATTCGGCTTCCCGATGCCGTGCCCGTTCCGCCCCATCGCGAGGACATCGAGCATCAGCGTATGCAGGTGACCATTTGAGGCGACGATGTCATTCCCGTCCACGCGGTAGGGGTTGCCGGATGGATCGGAGATCGTCCCGCCCGCTTCCTGCACGACGAGCGCGCCCGCTGCCATGTCCCACGGCTGCAAGTTCAATTCCCAGAAGCCGTCGAACCGGCCGGCGGCGACGTAGCAGATGTCGAGCGCGGCCGCGCCATCGCGCCGCGTCGCCTGGGTGCGCAGGACGAAGTTCCCCCAGTTGGTGAGGTTATTCGTCGGCCCGTCGAGACGGTAGGGGAAGCCGGTGCAGAGCAGGCCACCGATCAATTCCGTGACGCCGGAGACACGGATCGGCGCGCCGTTGAGCGTCGCCCCTCCGCCCTTGACCGCGACGAACAACTCGTCCATGTACGGCGCATAGACGACGCCGACAACCGTCTCGCCCGCCCGCTCCACCGCGATCGAGACGCAATAGAGCGGATACCGATGGGCGAAGTTCGTCGTGCCGTCGAGCGGATCGACGATCCAGCGGTAGTCGCCCTCACCGCCCGTGCTCGTGCCCTCCTCCGCGAGGATGCGATGGTCGGGGTAGCGGCTCTGGATCGCGTCGATGATGATTTGCTCGCTGCGCTTATCGGCCTCCGTGACGAGGTCGCGCTTGCCCTCGCCCTTGAAGGCCACCTCGCGCACACCCGCCTCGGCGACCGCCCGGATTGCCGCGCCCGCCTCCCGCGCCGCCGCGATGGCGACATTGCGAAACTCGATATACTCCTCTGGAATTGACACCTGCACTCCTTTATCAGCGGCAGCGGTCAGCCCTCCGCCACGCGATCGCAGTATACCCGATAGCGACAGACGCGGTGCGTAGCCGTCCATGCCCGCTATACTACGGTGATGCGGGCGGCCCTTCGTCATCGTCACGCCGCCCGCGCGACAAAGGAACGAACGACCTATGCGCGTAGAACGACGCGGCCGGGCGCAATCGTCGCGAAGAATTCTCATCGGTGGCATCGCCCACGAAACGAACGTCTTCAGCCGCGTGCCGACCGACCTCGACGAGTTCCGGCAGCGCGTCTCCATCACCGGGCAGGAGATGGTCGCCGGCTTTTCCGGCACACGCACCGTCGTCGGTGGCTTCCTCGACGGCCTCGCACTCCTCAAGGCGATGCCGCTGCCCCTCGTCTACGCGTCGGCGACACCGGGCGGCATCGTGACGCGTGAGGCATACGCCGCCTTGCGCCAATCGCTCCTGAACGGCATCCGTAGCGCCGGTGCGGCGGACGGCGTGCTCCTGGCTCTGCACGGCGCGATGGTCGCGGAGGACATCGCCGACGCGGAAGCGGACCTCCTCCGCGCCGTCCGCGCGCTTGTGGGGCCGCGCGTGCCGATCGTCGCGACGCTCGACTCACACGCGAACCTCTCCACCGCGATGGTGGCGGCGGCCGATGCGCTCGTTGCCTACACGACCTATCCGCACATTGACACCTACGAGCGCGGCTTCGAGGCGAGCGAGATTCTCGGCCGCCTCCTCACCTCGGGTGTCCGCGCGACTGCCGCGCTGGTGCGACCGCCGATGCTTGTGCCCCTGCCGCCCCAATGCACCACCGACGAGACACCGATGCGCGCGCTGCTCGCCATCGCGCAACGCGAGCGATCGCGCGCGGGGGTGCTCAATATCAGTGTCACCGGAGGCTTCCCCTACAGCGATGTCCGTGACGCGGGCTTGCGCGTGCTCGTCACCACCGTGAACGACGAGCCACTGGCGCGACAGATCGCCAATTGTATCGCAGCGGCGGCGTGGCAGCGGCGGACCCAGTTCGGCGCGGCGCTCACGCCGATTCCCGACGCAATAGCGCGCGTGAAGCGTGCGGCACGCTTCCCGATCATCCTCTCCGACAGCGGCGATAATCCGGGCGCGGGCGCGCCGTGCGACGGGACCGTCCTATTAGACGCCTTGCGAGAGGCCGGGATTCAGGACGCGGCAATCGGCGTGATATGCGACCCGGAGACGGTCGCCCATGCGTGCGCTGCCGGGACGGGCACGGCGATCACCGTCCAACTCGGCGGCAAGACCGATGACCGTCACGGCGCGCCGGTGGTCGCGGCAGCGCGCGTCGTGCGCATCACCGACGGGACCTTCACGAACACCGGGCCGATGGGTACCGGCGGAAGAACCCGCATGGGCACGACGGCCCTCCTCGACCTCGACGGCATCGGCGTGATCGTGACGGAGCAGCGGGTACAGGCGCTCGACCTCTCTCTGTTCCGCAGCGTCGGTATCGAACCGACGCTGCTGCGCGCCATCGTCGTCAAATCGAGCGTCCACTTCCGCGCCGCCTTCGCGCCGATTGCGGCGGAGATTATCGACGTCGATACGCCGGGCATCAGTAGCCCGCACCTCGAACGCTTCGCCTTCGCCCATATCCGCCGGCCAATCTGGCCGCTCGACCCCGATGTGACATTCGAGACAGGAGAGTAAGCGATGGAGAGCGCATTGGGTCGCCATACGGCGCGGCTGAAGCGGTTGGTCGATGTCGCGGCCCGGCGCGCGCCCGCCGATCTCATCCTCGGCAACGCGCGGGTCGTCAATGTGCATTCTGGGGAGATCGAGGAAGGTAATGTCGCCGTCGCGGATGGCTACATCGCCGGAGTCGGCGCCTATCGGGACGGCGCGAACGTCGTTGATCTCCGGGGCGGATTCCTCGCGCCGGGTCTGATCGACGCGCATATCCATCTGGAGTCAAGTATGCTCTGGGTGACGGAATTCGCGCGGGCCGTCGTCCCTCACGGGACGAGCGTCACCGTTTCCGACCCGCATGAGATCGCCAATGTGCTCGGCCTGGAGGGGATGCGCGCGCTGATCGCGGGGACGCGCGACCTGCCGCTCTCCTGCTACTTCACGATGCCGTCATGCGTGCCCGCCAGCCCGCACGAAACCTCCGGTGCGACCTTCGGGGCTGATGCCATCGCCGAGGGGCTGGCGATCCCCGAGGTGATCGGCCTCGGCGAGTTGATGGCCTTCCCACCGGTCATTGGCGGCGTGCCGGAGGTGCTGGGGCGCGCGGCGGCGTCCGAGATAGCCGGGCGCCCCATCGACGGCCACGCGCCGGGAGTGCGCGGCGATGCGCTCCAGGCGTATATCGCCGCCGGGCCGCGCTCGGATCACGAGTCCGTCACACTGGAAGAGGCGGCGGAGAAGCTGCGGCGCGGCATGTTCGTCATGATCCGCGAGGGCTCGACCGAACACAACCTCGACGCATTGCTGCCGCTCGTCACCGACCGCACCTGGCCGTCCATCATGTTCTGCTCGGACGACCGCGAATGCTCCACCCTCGTCGCGGACGGGCATATGGACGAGACGCTTCGCCGCGCCGTACACAACGGTCTCGACCCGGTGCGCGCCGTCCAACTGTGTACGATCAATAGCGCCCGCTACTGGAATCTGCGCGACCGGGGCTCGATTGCGCCGGGCCTGCGCGCCGATATGGTCGTCTTCGCCGACCTGCGCACCTTCCGCGTCCGTCAGACGTACCACGCCGGCCAACTGGTCGCCCAGGACGGCGTCGCGCACTTCGACCCAGCCGCGATCATCCCGCCGATCCTGCGACGGACGATGCACATCGGCGCGTTCGGTGTCGCACGCCTGGGGCTCCCGTCGGACGGCGCGCCGATGGACGCCGTCGGGATCGTGCCCGGTCAGATCGTCACGGAACGCCTCACCGTCGTCCCGACCGTGATCGACGGCTATGTCCGGGCCGACCCGGCGCGCGATGTGCTCAAACTCGCCTGCATCGAACGTCACCGCGCCAGCGGCAGCGTCGGCATCGGGCTCGTCGTCGGACTTGGGCTCAGGCAGGGCGCAATCGCCTCGTCGATCGCCCACGACGCGCACAACATCATCGTCGCGGGCACGAACGACGACGATATGGCGTGCGCGGTGCGGGAGGTAGAGGCGATGGACGGCGGCCTCGCGCTCGTCGTCGATGGGTCGGTACGCGGTCGGTTGGCACTGCCGGTGGCGGGGTTACTCTCCGACCGTCCGGCCGCCGAGGTCGCGGCAGCGCTCGAACGCCTCTCCGCACAGGTCCGCGCGCTCGGCTCGCCGCTGCCCGCGCCGTTCGCGACGCTCTCGTTTCTCGCCCTCTCCGTCATCCCCGCCGCGCGGGTGACGGATCAAGGCTTCATCACGCTCTAGACCTATCTGGGCGTATGTGTTGGTGGCGGGAAAGAACCTCACCCCCTGCCCCTCTCACCTGCCCAGAGGGCGCCCGCGATGGAGAGGGGTGTCTCGCGGGACGCGCCGTGGCTTTCCCCTACAGATTGATTCTCCCTGTATTGCTCCCCCTCTCCATCGCAATGGAGAGGGGGCAGGGGGTGAGGTTCCCCAAACGCCGCAACTGCAACGGTACAGCCAAAACGAGTGTCAGGTGCCGTCCACGCCGCCGATGCGGCGGCGCTTGCGGATCGCCTGCTGCTCCTTCCGGCGCGCGCGGCGATCCATCTTCAGCGCCCAGCGGCTGACGAGGACCGCAAGCACTCCCGCGCCGACGAGCCCGGCGATCAGCACGATGATCCCGACCTGAACAGACACTATGGCGCTCCTTCTGCCGGTAGTTCCGGTTCGCCCGCTCCCGCGTCGACCACCACCGGCATGATCCCGATGGAGTAGGATTGCGCGACGATCCCCCGCCGCACCAACCCCTCCGCCGCGCGCAGTTGCCCGACGAGCGGACTCTCCGGGCGGACGGCCTGCAACATCGTCCGTACCTGCCGCATGATGTCCAGCGACTTATTGAAGGCGAGTACGATGTCACCCTCGCTCAGGCCCAGTTTCTCGACGATTCGCTCCATCACCGTGCCCCGACACCATGCACGGATCGCGCCATAAAAGAGCGGATGATAGCCGGTGGTGGTCGCGAGACCGGCGCGCCGCTCCGCGATCAGGACGCCGTGCGTCAGGTCGTCGAGCCGGTCCCGCACCACGGTCAAATGCCGGGGCAACTCGAAGGTGTTTTCGAAGCGGGCATCGCGGTCGTACGCGAACCAGGAGATCACCTCCGCCACATCCTCCGCCCCAAGATCGTCGAGCCAGCCGCGATCGACCAGTTCGGCGATTACAAGCCCGTTCGTATCGAAGGTGTCGGCGAGGAGGTCGGCTTTCGGCGTCGTGTAGCCCCGATGCAGGTAGCCGAACTGGTGCAGAACCGCCGCGATCCCCCGAATGAGGTTGCGCGTTTGCGCGTCGTCCTCCTGCGACTCGTGCGCGGCGCGCTCGGCGAGCGCCTGCCGCTCGCGCGTCATCCGTTCGAGCACGCCGAGATTCCGGCGGTGCTCCTCGCGCACGGGGCAGGCATCGCAGACATGCCCGCGAATTTGCTCCGTCAGCCGCGCCACCGCGTCGTGTGCCGTCCCGGTGACCGCGCGCGCCGCCTCCAACTCGTCGCGCTGCACGGCCCGTCGCGCCGCCTGATGCTCGCGCAGCCATGCGTCGAGGTCCGGCAAACCAATCGCCGCGATGTCGGCGCGGAGCGTCGCCCATTGCGCGGGCGTCAGCAGCGTGCTCACGTCGCTCCCTGCCCCGTCCGCTCGTAGGAGCACATCGGGCACAGGTATCGCCGCCTCGGGCGACGGGAGATGGTCGATCTGCCGATATTCCGTGACGACGCCGACGGACGGCTGCTGCTCCGGCTCGGTCAACCCGAAGAGGAAGCGGCCAATCGTCGCCGCGCCGCCGTCGCTCGACCGCCCGAGATAGACTCCCCAGCCGTGATCCCGCACATGGATCATCGCGCCGACCGGGAGCGACCGGAAGACCTGCCGGAGCACATGACGCGTCGGCTCCTTCCAGGGCCGCTCATCCGTCATCGTCAGCACGCGCGACTCGTCCGCGCGCGCGCGCCGCTCCTGCGTCTCCGCCAGCCGCAGCCCCCGGTTGAGCGCGCGGAATTCATCGAGCAGGTCGTCACCGCCCTCATAGCCGAGAAGACAGCCTTTGGCGACATTGGCGATGCGTTCCTCAATCGCCATCAGATCGAGTTCAGTGTCCCGCACGCGCCGGTTGGTCTGATATTGCAAGAGGCTCTGGCTCAACAACTGCCGGACGCGCTCGCCTGCGGGCGGGTCCCAGAGGTTGAGCACCGTGGTGTACCGCACGGAAAAGCCGCTCCGCACCGGGTAGAGCGGGCCGGTGGCGATCTGCAACGCCTCCGCGAACGAGATGCGCGGACTATAGGGGATCACGACGTGCCCGAGCGGGTCCATGCCTCGCCGACCGGCACGCCCGGACATTTGCTGGAACTCGTTCGGGATGAGCGGACGGCGGCGGCGGCCGTCCCACTTGCTCATGCGCCCGATCACGCAAGCGCGCGCGGGCATGTTGACGCCGAGCGCGAGCGTATCCGTCGCGTAGACGACGCCCATCAGTCCGCGCGTGAAGAGCGTTTCCACCAGTTGCTTGAGGATCGGCAGCAGGCCCGCGTGATGGAAGCCGACACCCCGGCGCGCGACGCGGACGATCTGCGCGACCTGCGAAAGTTGATGGTCCTCCTTCGCCAGCATGGAGAGGTGGGCGTCGATGATCGCGTCGATGGCGCACGCCTTCTCTTCGGTCGTGAAGTCAACGCCCGCTGCCACCGCCTGTTGCGCCCAGACCTCGCAGTCTTTCCGGCTGAACTGGAAGTAGATCGCCGGCAGCAGGTCCTGGTCGCCCAGGGCGAGGACGATTTCGGTCGGCGTCGGTTCGTCGCGCTCGGGTGGCATGTCGAGCGCATCCTCCTCCCACGACTGCCCGCGAAAAGTCCGGCGCATCTCGCCACCGACCTCCGGGAAGTCGGCCACCTGCCTGCCCGTCCGGTCGATGACGAGGTTCAGCGCGCCGTCGAGGTAGTAATAGAGCGCCAGCGGCACGGCGCGCTCATCGTGCGTAATCAGTTGAATCGGGCGGTGCGTGCGCCCGATCCAGGCGGCGATTTCGCTCGCGTTCGAGACCGTCGCCGAGAGGCAGACGAGTTGGATATGTTCCGGGCAGAGAATGATCGCCTCTTCCCAGGTCGTGCCGCGCTCCGGGTCGGCGAGGAAGTGGATCTCGTCGAAGATGATCGCGTCGACCGAGTCCATCTCCCACGGCGCCTGGATCAGCATGTTCCGCACGATCTCCGTCGTCATCACGAGGATCGGCGCGCGCGGATTGACCGTGACGTCGCCGGTCAGCAGACCGACCGCATCGCCGTAGCGGTCGCGCAGGTCGCGGAACTTCTGGTTGGAGAGCGCCTTAATCGGCGTGGTGTACATCACTCGACCGTGACGCAGGTACGCTTCGTGGACGGCGTACTCCGCGACGACCGTTTTGCCCGTCCCCGTCGGCGCGGCGACCATCACCGAATCGCCGCGCCGCAGCGTCGCGATTGCATCTTCCTGAAATTGGTCGAGCGCGAAAGGATAAAGGGCGTGGAAGGACGCGAGCGCATCACCCGCCGCGTCGCGTGGCGTGCGTCCCGCGCCGCCGTCGCCGGTCACATCATCAATTGCCGCTGACTGGTCGTGAGGCGGTTCGGATGGTGGCGTCAATTCAACCAAATCAGATTCACTCGCCTCGATATGATGCACCATGCACGCGATTGCAGACGCTTCCCTCATGCAGAGTGTAACATAGGCACGATTCCCGGCTTCCAGACCTTCCGGCGCGCGAAACTCTGCGTGCGCACTATGAGCGAGGGCGACATGCAGCGACAGCCCGACACCACGCAGTCAACCCTGCCGAACACGAGCGACGTTGTTGTGATCGGCGGTGGCTTCATTGGCTGCTCCATCGCCTATCAACTGGCGAAGCGGGGCGTCGCGGTGACGCTCGTCGAGCAGGAACACCTCGCCTGGGGCGCTTCCGGGCGAAATGCCGGGCAAGTCAGCCCGGCGGCCAGTTACACCGATGCCTTCCTGCCCTTCACCGTCGCGAACTTCGCGATGCTCGCACAGATGGAGGACGAACTTGCAGCGGACTTCCAGTTCCGACTGAGTGGCGGCCTCGAACTCGCCACGACACCGGAGGCTGCGGCGGAAATCGCAGAAAGTGTCACCGCGCTGCGCGCCGCCGGTTGGCATGCGGATGCATTGAGCGGCGACGACGCGCGGAAGATCGTCTCCGCGATCGGCCCGGCGGTGATCGCGGCGCGCTACGTGCGCGAGAGCGGCCATCTGATGCCAATGTACCTCGCCTACGCATTCGCGCGCGCGGCAGTTCGTCATGGCGCACGTATCTGTACTGAGACGGTCGTTACTGGAATCGCGCGTGACGCGACAGGAATTGCATCGGTCCGCACGACGCGGGGCACAATCGCCACGCGGATCGTCGTCAATGCGACGAATGGCTGGGCGGCGCGGATTGGCATGATGGTCGGCCTCACCTTACCAATCCAGCCGCAGCGCGGGCAAATCCTTGTCACCGCGCCGATACCGCCGATCCTGCTGGTTACCTACGGCTACTGGGCGGAGCACGCCGTCCATTACTGGCGGCAGACGGTCGGCGGGCCGATCGTCATCGGCGGCGGGCGGGCGTACGATGCGCCCGGCATCGTCTCGTACAGCCGCGCAACGACGCCCGATCTGCTCCGCCGCTTCCCGGCCCATGTCGCCGCCACCATGCCGATGTTAGCCCGCTTGCCCGTCGTGCGGGCATGGGGCGGCACGATGGGATTCACGCCCGACTATGGCCCGCTGATCGGCGAGACGGAGCGCGTGCCGGGCTTCTATGTCGCGGCAGGCTTCAACGGCAATGGCACGCCGTGGAGTTGCATCGCCGGCGTGCTGATCGCGCAACAGATCAGCGGCGAACCGTCCGACCTGCCCATCGAGCGCGTGTACCCGGACCGCTTCACCCTCGCTACCGATGCGGAGCCGTTGACCGCTGGTGTATCAATCGGCGCGCGCCACTGACACGGCATTTCCGACGTTTGCTATACTCATGGAAGGACTGGCAACGGCGCACCACGCGCCGATCACACGAAGGAAGCGCGATGTTTGAGCAGCTGAACGACATTCTCGAAGACCTCCGCGACCGCGTCGAAGTCGCGCAGGAGCGTCTTTGACCTCGCCACGAAAGAAGCAACTATTACCGAGTTAAGCGCGCAATCCGCCGCCGAGGGCTTCTGGGACGATCCGCAGCAGGCGCAGCGGATCATGCAGCGGATGACCGGCTTGCAGACGCAGGTGACGGCGTGGCGGACCCTCGCGGCGGAGATTCACGACGCCTGTGAGATGGCCGACCTCGCCCGCGATGACGCCTCGATCGTGCAGGAGCTGAGCGACGATGTCGCCGCGTTGCGCGAGCGGCTCGACCAGATGGAGTTCGATCTGATGCTCGCCGGGCCGCATGACGGCGCGAACGCGATCCTCGCTATCCACGCCGGGGCGGGCGGCACCGAGTCGCAGGATTGGGCGGACATGCTGCTGCGCATGTACCTCCGTTGGGCGGAACTCCGGGGCTGGCAGGCAGAAATCGTCGACCTCACCGAGGGCGAGGAAGCGGGCATCAAGAGTGCGACCGTCGAGATACACGGCGGGTACGCCTACGGCTACGCGAAGGCGGAGCGCGGCGTACACCGGCTCGTGCGCCTCTCGCCGTACGACGCAGCCAAGCGGCGACACACCTCGTTCGCGCTCGTCGAGGTGTTGCCGGAGATCGTCGATGAGAGCGAAATCGTCATCAATGACGACGATATCCGCGTCGATACTTACCGCGCATCCGGGGCGGGCGGCCAGCATGTCAACAAGACGAGCAGCGCCATCCGCATCACGCACATGCCGAGCGGCATCGTCGTCACCTGCCAGAACGAGCGGTCGCAGACGCAGAACCGCGAGACGGCGATGAAGATCCTCCGGGCGCGCCTGGTGGAGCGGCGCGAGGCGGAACGCGCGGTCGAGCACGCCGAATTGAAGGGCGAGCACGTCGCCGCCGGGTGGGGCAACGCGATCCGCTCGTATGTCTTGCACCCGTACAACCTCGTCAAGGATACCCGCAGCGGGTACGAGACGAGCAATACGCAGGCGGTCCTGAACGGCGATGTGGACGGGTTCGTGAGTGCCTACTTGCGCTGGCGGATGGGCGATGCTCCCGCCGCCGGAGACGAGGACGCCGCGTGAATCACCGCCGGGTCGTCATCCTGTCGCTCCTGATCTGTCTGGTCGCGTCTCCCGCTGGCGCGATCCTCTCGCCGCTCGGCGCGGCGGCGAGCGCGGTCACGGTCAGCACGAGCACGGCAACGACGCATTTCCCGGATACCATCTCCTTCTATCTGGAGGCTGCCGCCGCAGCAGGCGAGATAACCAGCGTCAATCTGCTCTACCACGCAGCGAACACGCCCGTCACGAAGCGCGTCCCCGTCCCTGTGGAGCGCGGGCGGCGCATCAAACTGGATTACGCGCTCGATACGCGGACGGACTTCCTCGCCCCCGGCCTGGATGTCGAATACCGGTGGGCGTTCACGCTGGCGGACGGCACGCAGTATCGCTCCGACCCGGCGACGCTCTTCTACATGGACGATCAGCAGCAATGGAAGAAGATGGCGAGTGGGCAAGTCACGCTCTGGTGGTACAGCGGCGATGACGCCTTTGGCAAGGACGTCATCGACACTGCGGCGCGCGCGGTGGACACGCTGAAGAAGACGTTCAATGTCACCGGCGACCGCCCGATTCGCATCCTTATTTACGCGAACGCCCGCGATCTGCGCGTGGCGCTACCGCCGAATAGCGCCGAATGGATCGGCGGGGGCGCCTCCACGGAGTTGGGCATCATCCACGCCGCCATTGGGCCGGGGCGGTCGTCCGCCTCGGAGATTCGGCGCATCATCCCGCACGAAATCAGTCACATGATCGTCTACCAGGCGAGCCTCAACCCCTACAACCATCCACCGCTTTGGCTCGACGAGGGGCTCGCCGTCCACAATCAGGAGACGCCCGATGTCCGCTTCCGCCCGCTCGTCAAGGATGCGGTCGACAACGGCAAACTGATCCCCCTGCGCGCCCTCAACTCACCCTTCCCGCTCAGTGCCGATCAGGCGCTCCTGTCGTACGCCGAGAGCGAGAGCGTCGTCAACTACATCATCAATACGTACGGGAGCAAAACGATCGGCGCGCTCGTCGCCGCCTTCAAAGACGAACTCTCCTACGAACAGGTCGTGCAAAAAGTCTTCAAGGAGAGCATCGACGACCTCGACAAAGAATGGAAGGCGAGCCAGAACTACAGCGGCGATCAAGGCGGCATCACCGGCTAGTACAGAGACGGAGAAATACACCACGATAGCGTGAGAGGGATAAGCAAATTGAGAAGGAAAGTGAACACGAAACAACGACGCGAGACCGTTTAGCCGAAGCCATTCAACTGCGTGAAACGGGACGGGCCAAGCAAGATCAAGTCATGCTGGAGGAAGCGCGGACGCTCCTCTTCGACTTGACTACTGCCTATCCGGATGATGCCGAAGTCACCTTTCAGACCGCAGTGGTGCATGACAATCTGGGGCTTGAACGAGCGTCCATTCCGTTCTACCTGCGCGCCCTCGCACAAGGGCTCTCCAGACCAAGCCTTGCGCGCTTTGCTTGGCCTGGGAAGCACGTATCGTGGACTGGGAGAATATCAGCAAGCGGAGGAGACTAGGACTTACGCAGTTGAGCGCAGCGGTCGCGAGCGAGTAGAGTAGTCGGCATGAATGCACCACGCTGCTCCGACACCGAGTACATCGATTTCCTCGTCGCCACCCCGCGCGCCGTCAGTTGCGTCGAAGCGGCCCGCGTCCAACCGCGCCGTGCCGATGCGCCTGCCCACGATGCCTTCACCCGCCTCTTGCACCGCCTCGAACCCGATCCTGCCGCCCTCTGGCAGGAAGTCGCCCCGCTCGTTGACCGGACGCGCGGTATCCTCGTCGGGGACGACTCGACGCTCGACAAGCCCTACGCCCGGAAGATGGACTTGGTGACCCGGCACTGGTCGGGCAAGCACCACGCCGTCGTGGAGGGCATCAATCTGATTACCCTCGTCTGGACGGATGGCGACCGCATCATCCCGATTGATTACCGTGTCTACGACAAGGCGCACGACGGTATCAGCAAGAATGAACATTTCCTCGCCATGCTGCTGACCGCACAGCAGCGCGGCTTCACGCCGGAATGTGTGCTCTTCGATAGTTGGTACGCGAGTGTCGACAACTTGCGCCTGATCCGCGATTGTGGCTGGCGCTGGCTGACCCGGCTGAAGGCGAACCGGCGGGTCAATCCTGATCGGACGGGGAATCGAGCGGTGACGGAGTGCGCGATCACTGAGAGCGGCACGGTCGTGCATCTGGAAGGATACGGAATGATCCGCGTGTTCCGAATCGTCACCCCAGACGGTGAGACGGAGCATTGGGCGACGAACGACGAGCACATGCATGAACTGGCGCGGCTGCGGTATGCGGAGGAGGCGTGGGGGATTGAGGTTTATCATCGGGCGTTGAAGCAGGAATGTGGGGTGGAGCGAGCGCAGGTGCGGGCGGCACGGGCGCAGCGCAACCATATTGGGTGTGCGATTCGGGCGTTTGTGCGGCTGGAATGGCACCGCGTGCGGAC